>JBFMEJ010000054.1:0-7990 GCA_040753275.1 Bacillota bacterium | reverse complement strand
ACCTCCGGGTGGCGGTGGCCCAGAATGAGCGGTCCCCACGAACAAACGTAGTCGATGTACCGGTTGCCGTCTACGTCGTAAAGGAAAGGGCCGTTTCCCCGTTCGATGAAAACGGGGTCCCGCCCGACGGCCCGAAAGGCCCGCACGGGGCTGTTTACCCCTCCCGGCAGCCAGCGCCGGGCTTCCGCAAACAATTGCGAGGACCGGTGGTAATCAGGCATGAGTAAAGCCTCCCTCGGAAATAGCTTCTACCATCATTTCCCTCCGGGCTGGAATTGTCCGGCTCGCTCCGATGCTCCGGGTCGACCAGACATCAGCTTGTCGCGGAGCGAACCAGGCAGCGCTGCAAAATGCGCTTGAAGCGTCAGTTTTCTTATCCCTATTGTTTTCAGGCGTTATCAATTGTTTTTTCGCGTAATGCTATCTGCGCGTTTCGCGCTGCCGGTTCGCTTGCCGCGGCTGCGCTGTGTCTGGTTCCCGACCCTCCGCATATGTCGCTCGCCCGGACAAATTCCAGCCCTTATTTTCATTCTTCATGGAAAGGATGGCAGTCTTCATGGGGAACTCCCTCGGAAATAGATTCTACCCTTCTTTTATCTCAGGTTTCCTCCAGGAAATACTTCATGCTGCTTTTCTTTAATTCGGCGGTGCTGAAAAGCACCAGGTAGTCGGTCAGGCCGGCGGCCGCGGCGAGCCGGGCGGCCGTTTCCCGGCACTGCTCCTCCGTTTGGCCGTGGATGACAGTATATAGATTATAGGGCCACCCGGGAGCGCAGACCCGTTCGTAACAATGGGTTACTTCGGGAAAAGAAGCCATGATCCGGCCGGCTTCCCGGACGCGTTCGTCCGGCACCTGCCAGACCACCATGGCGTTGGCCACGTATCCCAGGTCCTGATGGCGCACGGCGGCGCCGAACCGGCGGATGATTCCGCGATCAATAAATTCCTGGACTTTGGCCAGCACTTCCGCTTCGCTTAAGCGCAGCTTTTGGGCAATCGCCAGAAAAGGCCGGCTGACTAAAGGAAGGCCTTTTTGGAGTTCCCGGACCAGTGCTTGATCAAGTTTATTCAACATAGAACCTCTTAAGCAAGGTCAAAATTAACCCGGATTTTAAAAATATTTACCGCCGGAAGGAGGAGATATTCGTTTATGCCCGTGCGCTCTTTGATTTCCTCCACAATCTTGTTTAGTCCGGCCTCCGAACCGGCCAGGACGGTAAACCACATGTTGTATTCGTGATCCCGCAAGTAATTGTGGGTTACCCCCGGGTGCCTGTTCACCTCGGCGGCAACCTCAGCAATCCGCTCCGGGGGCACTTTGAAAGCGCAAAGAGTGCCTTTGTAGCCCACCTTCCGGGAATCAAAGATGGCGCCCAGCCGCCGGATTACCTTTTTTTCGATCAACTGCCGCAGGCGGCCGATCACCTCTTCCTCGGCAATTCCCAGCTCCCGCGCCAGTTCGCGGTAAGGCTCGGGCGCCACCGGCAAACGGGTTTGCACCAGATTCAGCAGGCGTTTGTCCAGTTCATCCAACATTCGAAAAAGCCCGTCCTTCCGCCCCGCGAACCCCGCCCCGGTAGCTGCACCACGGCTCTTCGGCCAGATAATCGCCGGCGTAATAGTACGCGCGGGCCCGGCAGCCGCCGCAGATCTTTCGATACTCACAGACACCGCAGGCGCCCCCGTAGGCACCCGAACGGAGCTGCTTCAACACAGGGTGTTCCCGCCATAATTCGCCGAAAGAAACCTCCCGGCCATTTCCAAGCGGAATGTTCAGGTAAGCGCACGGCTGGACATTCCCCCGCGGGTCGATGATGCAGTAGGCAATGCCCGCCAGGCAGCCGCGGCTGAACCGGGTGGCCAGGCCCATCTGCCGGGCGATGCGCATAAACTGGGGGGCGCAGGTCGGCTTGAGTTCGATGTCGACCTGCTGCTGTTTCCGGAGGATGCGCCGCAATAAGTCCTCGTACTGCTCGGCGCGCAAAGATTCTTCCTCAATCTTGACCGCCCGCCCGGTGGGTACCAGAAAGAAAATATGGTGGGCCCGGGCTCCTTTTTCTACGGCAAAGTCGGTCAAGGCCTCTACCTCGTGGCAGTTCCAGTCAACCGCCGTGGTGTTCACTTGAAAAGGAAGTCCTGCCTCACGGCAAACCCGCATCCCTTCCACCGCCGCCTCCCAGGCGCCGGGGAAGCCGCGCCATTCGTCGTGCCGCCGGGGGTCGACGCTGTCCAGGCTGACGCCCATCACCTGGGCGCCGGCTTCTTTTAACCGGCGGGCCAGCTCCGGGGTCAGCAGGGTGCCGTTGGTGCCGAAGACGGGCCGCAGGCCCCTGCGGGCGGCATGTTCAACCAGGGTGACGATATCCGGGCGCAAAAGGGGCTCCCCCCCGCTGAAAATCATTATTTTAAACCCCGCCCGGGCAATTTCGTCAATCAGGGCCAGCCCTTCGGCGGTGGTTAATTCCTCCCGGGCCTTTTCTTTGGCGTCGCGGTAGCAGTGCCGGCAACGCAGGTTACATTCGTTGGTGGTGTTCCAGGAGATGATCACCTTATCCTTCCTCCCGCGGCGGGCATTGTCCCGCCCTGCCGCTTGCGTTATGCAAATGATGATTTCTTGCTTAACATATTTCTTCTGCCAGCCAGCGGGCGGCGTCTTTGGCGTGATAGGTCAGGATGAGGTCGGCGCCGGCGCGCTTGATCGCAGTCAGGATCTCCATCACGACGGCGCGCTCGTTGAGCCACCCCTTTTGGGCCGCCGCCTTGACCATGGCGTATTCCCCGCTGACGTTATAGGCGGCCACCGGACAGTCGAACCGGTCCCGGACCCGGCGGAGGACGTCCAGGTAGGCCAGGGCCGGTTTGACCATCACGATATCGGCCCCCTCTTCGAGGTCGAGTTCTGCTTCCCGGAGGGCCTCCCGGGCGTTGGGAAAGTCCATCTGATAGGATTTCCGGTCGCCGAACTGCGGAGCTGAACCGGCCGCCTCCCGGAACGGACCGTAAAAGGCGGAAGCGTACTTGGCCGAGTACGCCATAATGGGGGTCTCCACGTACCCCGCTTCATCCAGAGCTTCCCGGATGGCCTTCACCCGCCCGTCCATCATGTCGGAAGGGGCGACCATATCCGCCCCCGCCCGGACGTGGGAAAGGGCAGTGCGGGCCAGCAGTTCCAGGGTGGGGTCGTTTAACACCCGGCCGTCTTTCACGACGCCGCAGTGACCATGGCTGGTGTATTCGCAAAGGCACACGTCGGTAATGACCAGCAGGTCCGGCAGTTCCTTTTTGATGGCGCGAACGGCCTGCTGCACGATGCCCTCGTCGGCGTAGGCTTCCGAAGCGGCCTCGTCTTTTTCGCGCGGGATGCCGAAGATAATGGTCGCCATGACGCCCAGGGCCCTGGCTTCCGCCAGTTCCGCCAGCAGGGTGTCGACGGAAAAATTATAAACGCCGGGCATCGCTTCTACGGCCTTGCGCACGCCCCGGCCGTGAGTTACAAAAACGGGGTAAATCAGGTCGTCCGCCGTCAGGCGGGTTTCCCTTACCATCCGGCGCAGGCGCTCATTTGCCCGGAGCCGGCGAAGACGCGTAACCGGGTAACCCATTATTTTCCCACCTCAGAAAAAATTAACCGCAAGAACGCAAAGATTCGCTAGAATTATTCAGGATGATCGGCTTATTTAGGCCGGTTCCCTTTCCTGAACCCTGAAAATACCCCTCTGTTGGTGCTGCTAAAAAAGCGTCATGGAGGTTTAATTCCCATCCCCCAATTCCTAAATCCTAACCCCTGATTTCTGATTTCTAATTCCCCATCCCTGCCAAAACTTCATCATCATTTAAATAGCAGGCCGGGTCGGGCGCCCAGTAATCGCCGTAAACGGCTTCGGCGCGCCCGCGGGAATTGCCGTTGCAGATCTCCAGAAAGCGGCAGGAACCGCAGCGCCCTTTCAGCAGCCCCCGCCGGTTTCTTAAGGCGGCCAGGAGAGGGTGCGCAGCGTCCTGCCAGATTTCGCTGAATTTATGTTCTCTTATCTTACCAAAAGTATGTTGAAATGTAAACTGATCCGGGTGGACGTTGCCCTCCCAGTCGATGGCGGCAATGGCGATGCCGGAGCGGTTGCCGCCGTTGTGGCACAGCATCCGGTAGACTTCGGCGGCCCGCTCCCGGTCATTTTTGGCCAGGTATAAATATAAATATACCGCATCTGCGTGATTATTTACTGTAAGCACCTCTACATTTTTGCCCCGGCGGCAGAAATCCAGCGTTTTTTCGATAATTAAATCCATTACCTGGCGGCGCTCCCGGTTGGTAATGTCCTGATCGCCCATGGCGCTGCCCCGCCCGGCGTAAGCCAGGTGGTAAAAACAGACCCGTTCAATGCCTTCCTGGTCAACCAGGTCAAAGATAGGCCCTAATTCGGTAAGATTATGCCGGTTAATCGTAAAACGCAGGCCGACTTTTTGCCCCACGGCCACACAGTGGCGAATCCCCTCCAGGGCGGCCGCAAAGGCTCCCGGCCGGCCGCGAAAGGTGTCGTTGTTTTCCCCGGTGCCGTCTAAGCTGATGCCCACGTAACTGACCCCGGTCTCCTTTATTTTCCGCGCCAGCTCCCGCGTAATGAGCGTGCCGTTGGTGGACAGGGTCAGGCGCAGGCCCAGGGATCCGGCGTATTCGGCCAGCGCAAAGAAATCCGGACGGAGCAGGGGCTCGCCGCCGGAAAGAAGCAGGGCCGGAACGCGAAAAGCGGCCAGGTCGGCAATCAGCTCTTTAGCTTCCCGGGTGGTCAGCTCGTTGTCCGCCGGCCGGCCGCCGGCTGCGGCATAACAGTGCCGGCAGCGCAGGTTGCAGGCGCGCGTCATGTTCCAGGCAACCACCGGCCCGTAACCCGCCGCCGCTCCGGAGCGCCGGGGGTGTGAATTTTCGTTGTACCGCAAGATATCGCCAAAGTTTTGGGAATCGCAGAGCAGCTTCGTTACGCTTAACATTTTTTCATCCCTCTAAATTTAGCCGCCTTTACCTGCCGAATTTTGCGACAATCGCCTTGACTAATCCTTCAATTGTATATTCCCCGGCCACCGCGTCCACCTGCAGGCCGAATTCTTCCGCCGTTTGGGCCGTGACCGGCCCGATGCAGGCGATGCCGGCTCCGGCCAGGAGCCGGGGCAATTCCTCCCGGCCGATCAGATCGACAAAGTAACGCACGGTGGAAGAACTGGTAAACGTGATGACGTGGATGCGCCCCCGGCGCAAATATTCTTTGACCAGATCCCTGCCCCGCCCGTCCATGACCGTGCGGTAGGCCGCCACTTCCTCCACGGCAATCCCGGCTTCCGCCAGCGCCTCTTTTAAAAAGGGGCGGGCGATGTCCGCCCTGGGCAGCAGGACTCGCCGGCCGGGGCGAATTTTTTCTTTCAGGCCGGCAGCAACTGCTTCCGCCCGGTATTCCTCCGGCATAAAATCCACCCGCAGGCCGTAATCACGGAGCGCCCGGCGGGTCGCCGGACCGATTGCCCCGATCTTGATCCCTTTTAATTCGCGGATATCCCGCTCCTTTTGCAAAAGCCTCTGGAAAAAGAATTTCACTCCGTTTACGCTGGTGAAAATCAGCCAGTCATAAAGTGTGATCTGGTCAATGGCCCGGTCCAGGGGACCATAGTCGTCCGGGGGGGTGATTTTGATCGCGGGAAATTCCAGCGTCTCGGCACCCAGGGAACGCAAGGCGCCGGACAGGCTGCCGGCCTGCTCCGCCGCCCGGGTAACCAGCACGCGGCGGCCGGCCAGGGGCTTGTTTTCCAGCCACTTCAGCCGCTCCCGCAAAGCAGCCACCTCACCCACGACAATCACCGCCGGATGGGTGAAACCGGCGCCGGCGGCCCGCTCCGCGATGTCGGCCAGCGTCCCCGTCAAGACCTGCTGTTCCGCCCAGGTGCCCCAGCGGATCAGGGCAACCGGGGTGCCGGGGGCGCGTCCGTGTTCGATCAGGCGGGAAGTAATGGCGGCCAAATTCGCCATCCCCATCAGGAAGACCAGGGTGCCCGCCCCGGCGGCAATTTTCTCCCAGGCGAGACGGGAACTTTCTTTGGCTGGATCTTCATTTCCCGTGATGATCGCCACCGTGGAGGTGTAGTCGCGGTGGGTCACCGGAATTCCCGCGTAGGCCGGCGCGGCAATAGCCGAGGTGACCCCGGGCACCACCTCAAAGGGAACGCCGCTTTCGGCCAGGGCCTGCGCTTCTTCCCCTCCGCGCCCGAAAACAAAAGGGTCGCCCCCTTTCAGGCGGACCACGGCCTGCCCCCTTTTTGCCCTTTCGGCGAGCAGGG
This sequence comes from Bacillota bacterium, assembly GCA_040753275.1. Classification (GTDB taxonomy): domain Bacteria; phylum Bacillota; class Desulfotomaculia; order Desulfotomaculales; family Nap2-2B; genus JAIMBK01. The sequence goes on along the minus strand of JBFMEJ010000054.1, from coordinate 1,672 downwards.
AGTTGATTTCCTCCTGGGACAACGTATGGCCGGCCGGGCTTTTCCCGGCATAAATTATTTCCGCCCCGGGACGGGCCAGGGACAGCAAAGCCGGGTTGACCAGCCGGTCGTAAACTACCACGTCGGCCTTTTCCAGAACTTCCCGGCCCTTTAACGTAAACAGGCCCGGATCACCTGGGCCCGCCCCTACCAGGTAAACTGTTCCTGCCTTCATACATCATCATGCCCCCATCTCAAAACCCCGCCTCAAACTCCCGCCGGACCTGGGTTAAAATTTCGCCGGCCCCCTTCGCCAGCATCCGCCCGGCCAGTTCCTCCCCCAGGGCGGCGGCCTCTTCCGGCGGGCCGCTGATGCTCTCCCGGAGATAACGCTGCCCGTCCAGGGTAAGCACTACCCCTGTCAGATGAAGACAGCCGTTTTCAATCTGCCCCAGGGCGCCGATGGGCACCTGGCAGCCTCCTTCCAGCCGGCGTAAAAAAGCCCGCTCAGCGGTTACGGCCGGGCGCGCTTCGGGATCATCCAGCCCCGCCGCCAGCTGCCGGATTTCCTCGTCCCCTTCCCTGATTTCCACGCCGATCGAGCCCTGCCCGACGGCAGGCAGGCAGATGGAAAAGGGAATTTTTTGCGTAATCTCCTTTTCCAGGCCGAGCCGGCAAATTCCGGCGTACGCCACCACCAGGGCGTCCAACTCCTGTTCCGCCAGCTTGCGCAGACGAGTGGTCAGGTTTCCGCGGATGTCCACCAATTTTAAATCCGGGCGAAAACGCAGCAACTGCGCCTTGCGGCGCAGGCTGGAGGTGCCGAGGCGCGCCCCCGGCGGCAAATCCTGCAAAGTCAGCCCCTGTTTGGAGATCAGCACGTCCCCCGGGTACTCCCGGCGGCAAACCGCCCCGATCACCAGCCCGCCGGGCAGGCGCGTGGGGAGATCCTTCATGCTGTGCACCGCCATGTCGCACTCCCCGGCCAGCAGGGCGTTTTCCAGTTCCTTTGTAAACAGGCCCTTGTCCCCGATCCTGGCCAGGGGCACGTTCAGGATATGGTCGCCCCTGGTTTTCATCCCGGCAATCCGGAAGCGGCGTCCGGGATGCTGCTTTTGGAGCTGCTCAACCACCCATTGGGCCTGCCAGAGGGCCAGCCTGCTCTCCCGGCTGCCCACCACGATCTCCTTGCGCACCATCTTCCTCCGCCGTATTTAATTTATCCCCTATCCCCTGATCCCTAATCCCTGCTTCTTGGCCTGTTCTTCGCGCTTTTCGGGCACTTCCAGGTCAAAAAGATTTTGCAAAACCTCAGTATACAGGTGGCCCTCCGAAGTGAGGGCATATTCTTTCAGCCGGGTGATAGGAGGATGCAAAAGCTGGTTGACGATTGAATTGGCCAGCGAACCGATCACTTTTTTATCATGCGCCGAAAGTTCCCCCAGGCGGTTCAGCGCCCGCCGCAGTTCATTTTGTTTGATTTGTTCGGCCCGCTCTTTCAGCGCGGTGATGGTCGGCACCACGGACTGAATCCCCAGCCAGGCCATGAACTGATTTAATTCTTCCTCGATAATGCCTTCCGCCGTGACGGCCGCCTGTTTACGCCAGGCCAGGTTCTGATCCACCACGGTTTGCAGGTCGTCGATGTCGCGTAAGACGATCCCCGGCAGTTCACCGATCCGCGGGTCAATAT
>JBFMEJ010000053.1:0-8017 GCA_040753275.1 Bacillota bacterium | reverse complement strand
CAAAACACGCTCACCATATTTTTCTACCGCCCGGTCAAAATGCCCGGCAATCGTCCGGCGGGTCCAGACCGGGTATTCGTCCAGTAAATACTGAACGCGTTGCCTAAATTCATTCTTCACGACAGGACTCCCCCTTTTAAAAATAGGAATTAGGGATTGGGAATTAGGGATTAGGGATAAATACTTTTCCTGAAGACTATTTTTAACCTTAAGGAATACGGGCTCCCCCGCCGTTTAAGAACTGCCGTTGACGGCGCGGTTGATTTCTTCCCACAGCGCGGGGTGTCTTTTTTTCACGTCAAATGGTTTTCCGCGCTTGTCCACGTAGGCGTGGGCGGTCATCCCTTCGGCGGCCAACAGGCCGTCTTCCTGCCGGAACACCTGGTAACGGAACTCCAGGCGCGAGCGCGTCAATTTGGTTAAACGGGTTTCCAGCAGAATTTTCTCCTCCGGCTGCAGAGAATGTTTGTAGCGGCAGCCGGCCTCGATGGCTACCAGCTCGATACCCCGCTCGTGGAAAGTGGTTCGATACGGCAACCCGATCCGTTCAAACAATTCGATCCGCCCATCCGAAAACCAGTCGAAATATTTTATGTAATAAACTATTCCGGCCGCGTCGCAATCACCCCAGCGCACTTTCATCGCCAACCGGCAAACCGCCTGCTCTTCTTTTGGCTCCATGAATCATTCCTCCCTTAAGGACAGGGGTTAGGGGTTAGGGGTAATACTCTTCCTGGAGATGACTATTTCATTCTTTCTGGAGGGGAACGTGTGTTCCCTGGACAACTTCCCTAAAATTTGAAAGTTTACAAAGTTTTCTTTATTTAAAGGTAGCACAATGGCAAAGGAAAGTAAAACCCCAAGAAACCAAAATACTCCAAGAAAAGAACAATTGTGTTTATAAACATGATATGGTACAATTTGGGTAATTATTCGGCCCAAAGCGGAGGCAGGGCACACCGGAGACGAAGGGACACAGGGAAAGCGGCAGCGGGGAAAAGAGGGGGAACCCGGCGGAAGGGAGGTGCAAAAGGGAGGGGGCATTGGAAAAATATTAAACCGGAAACGCTCTCTAAAAATATCCAGAAAGGAGGCCGGAACTGGTTTTTGCAAACCAGAAAGATTATGGCAAAGGCAAAAGTAAAGTGGCTCTCGCACGCCGGTTTTCAAATTACATCGGAGGAGGGGAAAGTCATCCTCATCGACCCCTGGCTGGAGGGGAACCCGCTGGCGCCCTGCGGCGTAAAAGAGATCGACACCGCCGATCTGGTGCTGGTCACCCACGACCACTTCGACCACGCGGGAAACGCCGCCCAAATCGCCAAAAACACCGGCGCCGTACTGGTGGGCATGCCGGAAACGGTAGGGCGCCTGAGCGCCGAAGCTGAACTTCCCGAGGAGCAGATTGTTTTCGGGATGGGCATGAACATCGGCGGCACCTACCGGGTGGACGGGATTGCGGTGACTATGACCCAGGCCTTCCATTCCTCCCAGACGGGCGCCCCGTGCGGCTATATCATCACCCTGGAAAACGGTTTCACGATTTACCACGCCGGGGACACGGGTATCTTTTCCGCCATGAAAATTCTGGGCGAACTCTACCCGCTGGACCTGGCCCTTTTGCCCATCGGCGGTGTCTTTACCATGGACCCGCGGCAGGCCGCGGCGGCGGCAAAACTGCTCGGGGCTAAAAAGGTTGTCCCCATGCATTACAAAACCTTCCCGATCCTCGTCCAGGAGGCCGCCCCCTTTGTCGAGGCCGTGCAAAAAGAAGCCCCGGACGTGGAGGTCGTCGTGCTTGCGCCCGGCGAGGAACGCCTCATCTAAAGCGCGGCCGGGCAGCCCTTTTTGCCGGAAAACCGTTACAAGCCTGCTCTTGGCTGAAAAAAGCAGGCTTTCTTTTTTTCTGACATTAATTTCCTCGCCGGGGAACTTGCTCCCTGTACATAAACAGGCACCAGTTGCAAAAAATAATCAAACAGGAATCTTCTCCTAAGAAAGGATGCGTACCCGGTTGAGGTTCCCCGGCTTTTTATTTCCACGGTCAAAAAAGAGGAAAAAACTCTTGGCCGGCCGGCAGGAAGTTTCCCGGCCGGCGAAAGAGGGCGGCCCGCCGGAAATGGAAGCGGCCGGCGGCGGCGCCGGGGCTTCTTCGGCCACTGGCGTCAGCACCTCCGTAGAAAATCCCGGGTGGAAAGATCTCCCGTTAAGCAGCACCCTGGATGAAAATTTACAGAACTTAAAGGCCGTCTTTGCCAACTGCAGCGACATCGTCTTTCGTGAATTCAACTTCGCCCAAAACAAAAACGTCCGCCTGGCCCTCATCTACACTGACGGCCTGGTGGACAAGAGCCTGGTCAGCGACCAGATCATGAAAGCCCTGTCTTTAGAGGTGCCCCTGGTTGCTTCCGGAAAAGAGATCGGGAAGGAACAGGCGCTGGAGTTTATCGTCCGGCAGGGCCTGTGCATCCACCAGGTGGAATACACGGACCGGCTGGAAAAAGCGGTGAATGCCGTTTTATCGGGCGACACCGTCCTGCTGGTGGACGGGCACGCCACCGCCCTGATTAACGTCGCGCGCAGCTGGGAAGCCCGCTCAGTGGAGGACTCTTTAACCGATAAAGTGGTCCGCGGTCCCCGGGAGAGCTTCGTGGAGACTCTGCGCACCAATACTTCCCTGCTTCGGCGGCGGATTAAAAATCCGGCGCTGAAAATAGAAACGATCACCGTGGGCCGGGTAACCCGGACCGAGGTGGCCATTGCTTACGTGGAAGGGATTGTGCAACCCGGACTGCTCGGCGAGGTTAAGGAACGCCTGCGGCGGATCGACATCGACGGCGTTTTAGAAGGCGGTCAAATTGAAGAGCTGATTGAAGACAACCCCTTAAGCCCGTTTTGCTCCATCAACCACACCGACCGGGTGGACAAGGTGGCGGCCCAGCTCCTGGAAGGAAGGGTGGCCGTCATAACGGACGGCACTCCCTACGTGCTCACTGTCCCGGCCCTGTTTATGGAAATCATCCAGGATCCGGAAGATTATTACCAACGCTACCTCTTCAGTTCCCTGGTCAGAATCATCCGGTTTATTGCGGTATTTGCCGTTTTGCTTACTACCCCTCTATACGTGTCCATCATTACGTACAACCCTGAACTGCTTCCCACCCCCTTATTGCTCAGCATCGCCGCCCAGCGGGAGGGCGTGCCTTTGCCGGCTTTTGTGGAGGTTCTGCTGATGGAATTCGTCTTTGAAGTGCTCCGGGAAGCAGGTCTGCGCATGCCCCAGCCCCTGGGGCATGCGGTCAGCATCGTCGGCGCGCTGGTGCTGGGGGAGGCCGCCGTGCGGGCGGGGCTGGTGGGGGCGGCTACGGTGATCGTCGTCGCCCTGACCGGGGTGGCCTCGTTTTCCTTTTGTTACACGGGCAGCACCACGGTCCGGGTAATCCGCTTTCCTTTGCTCTTCATGGCCGGCTTTATGGGTCTATACGGGGTTTTAATCAGCGTTTTTACCCTGGTGGTGCACCTGGCTTCCCTGCGCTCTTTCGGCGTACCCTTTCTTTCCCCGGCAGCGCCGCTGGTTTTTTCCGACCAGAAAGATTTTCTCGTCCGCGCCCCCTGGTGGGCCATGTTCCGGCGCCCCCGCTTAATCGCCGGCGTCAACCCGCAAAGGGAAGGCCCCGGCCAAAAGCCCCGCCCGCCAGCCGGGCCCGGGAAAGCGGGGCACTGAAGGCATGTCCCTGGAAAAAGGCAAGATCAGCAGTTTACAGGCCGTTCTCTTGCTAGCTCAGGTGGTCCTGGCTACGGCGGTGCTGACCGCCCCCAGCCTGCCCATCGCCTACGCCGGGCAGGACGCCTGGTTGTGCATTTTGCTGGCCGGTATGGGAGGGCTTTTGATCGCCTGCCTGATGGTCAATTTAAGCCGGCGCTTTCCCGGCAAGACCCTTTTCGAGTATCTCGAGGATATTTTGGGAAAAATCCCGGGAAAAATTGTTTCCTTTTTGTACCTGTGGTTTTTCCTCCACATCGTTACCGTGGTGGTCAGGGAATTCGGCGCCTTGCTCAACCCCATTTTTTTGCCGGAGACTCCTTTGGTGGTGATCCACATCCTGGCCCTGGCCCCGGTGGCCTATATGCTCTGGCAGGGCCTGGAAGTAATGGCCCGGACGAATGAAATTTTTGCCTCATTGCTCCTTTTCGGCGTTTTTCTGGTCATTCTGGCCGCCCCCCAGATAAAATTGACTAACTTTTTGCCGGTTTTGGACGCCGGGCCCGTTCCTCTGCTGAAAGGAACCCTGGCTCCCCTGGCCTGGTTCGGCGAGCTGATCACCGTCGCCGTCTTCCTGCCCTACTTTAACCGCCCCCAGGACAGCTACCGCATCGCCGGCCTGGCGGTTTGCATGATCACCTTCATGCTCGGCCTGGCGGTTTTTCTGACCATCGCCGTCTTCGGCCCGCACGTCCCGGCCAGCTACCTTTTCCCCACTTTTAACGCCGTCCGCCTGATTCAGCTGGCCAATTTCGTAGAACGCCTGGAAATTCTGGTGGTGGTCATCTGGGTGGCCGGGGGCCTTTTAAAAATCGGCGCCTTCTACTGGATTATCGTGCTGGGCGCCGCCCAGACGCTGGGTCTGCGCACGTACCGTCCCTTAATCCTGCCGGTCGGGGTGATCATGTTAGCGCTTTCCTTTATTTTTCACCGCAACAACCTGGAGATGATCCGCTACATCGGGTTGACCTGGCCTTTTTACGGCCTGACCCACGAACTGCTGCTCCCGCTTCTCCTTCTCGGAGCCGCCCTCCTCAGGGGAAAAAGGAGGAAAAAGAAGTGAAAAAAATCGTCCTGCTGCTTCTCCTTTTTCTTTTTATTTTCAGCGGCGGCTGCTGGGACCGCCGGGAGCTGAGCGAACACGCCATTATCCTGGGTGCCGGCGTCGACCGCCGCGCAGACGGCGCCTGCGAGCTGACCCTGCAACTGGCCAGGCCGGGCGCCTTCGGCGGCGGCATGGAAGGGGGGGGAACAGGAAACGTCATCCTGGGCCAGAACGTTGTCTGGGTGGTTTCCGCCGCCGGCGAGGACATCTACGACGCCCAGCGCGACCTGGCCCGGCAGGTGTCCCGCCATCTTTACTGGAGCCACAACGCCTTGCTGGTTTTCGGCGAAGGGCTGGCCCGGCAAGGAGTGCGCGAAGCGACCAATTTTTTTCATCGCCACCCCCAGTCGCGGGAAACCATGTGGGTCATGGTGGCTGAGGGCACGGCCAAAAACGTCCTGCAGAGCCACTCCGAACTGGAGAAAACCTCCGCCCAGGCCATCGGTTTTCTGGCCCGGGCGAAAGCGGGGCACGCCGTCAAATTTATCGATTTGATCAAAGACCTGGCCTCTCCGGGCACCAACCCGGCGCTCACCCGCCTGGAACTGGTTAAACAGGGCGAGCCCCAGGGACCGGGAACAGAAAAGAAACACGAACACAAAGAGGTTGTCTTTACGGGCACGGCCGTTTTCCGCGACGATAAACTGGCCGGCTGGCTGGATAAACAGGAAACCAGGGGCCTTTTGTGGCTGCGGGGGGAAATGAAAAAAGGGGTCGTCACGGTCCCCTCGCCGGTGGAGCCGCAAAAAAAGATATCGTTCGACATCACCCGGAGCAAGACAAAAGTGGAACCATTTTACGACGGCAGAACGATCTCTTTTCTGGTCAAGATAACTACGGAAGGCAATCTCGTGGAGCAGCAGTCAAAGGAAGACCTCCTGGCGCCCGGGGTACTCCCGGAACTGGAAAAAAGGCTGGCCAAAGACATCGAAGAAAGGTGCCGGGCGGCCCTGGAAAAGGCGCAAGGCGAATACGGGACGGACGTTTTCCGCTTCGGTGAGGCCTTCCACCGGAAATACAAAAAAGAGTGGCGGGAGCTCAAAAACCGGTGGGACGAAGAATTCGCCGGCGCGGAAATTTCCGTTACCGCCCGGGTGCGCATCCGCAGTACCGGCCTGCTGACCAGGCGCGCCAGCCTGAAAAGATAATGGCAAGACCGGGAATATTATACTTTGTGCCTTTGTGCCTGGAAAACTCTGTGCCTGGTATTTTCTGAGGGAGTGCTTTCAAGAAGTGATTGTGCTGGCCTTTCTCGCTTTTCTCTTCATCATGGCCATCGAAGTGCCCGGCCTGGTGAAAAAAAAGATGTGGAGGGAGTTAATCGCCTTCGCTGTCTTTTTGTGGATCGGTATGTCCTTAAGCATCCTCCAAATCCTGGGCGTTGAACTGCCCAGTCCAATAAAATTCATCGAAGCTTTATATAAGCCCTTTGCCGAATGGTTGAAGGCGCCGTAACCAGGTCGTCAATGCCCCGGCGTGGTCTTTTTTGCCACCGCAAGGCATATTTTACACGGCTATTTTTAAGCGATCCGAACATACTACCGGATAGACAAAAAAATTGCTCATGAGGGAACCCGTGTTCCCCACAAAGGATAAAAATATATCCAGGAAGTGGATGACCCCAATTCCCAAATTCCAATTCCCAATTCCTATTTTTGAGGGGGTCTTTTCAACCATGAAAATCAAGGACAGGCTTCTGCTCGGAGTCGTTGCGGGCATGGGCGGTAATCTGATCAAGTTAAGCATCGGCGTAATCGCCAAAAGAAAAGGCTTTGCCGAAATTAACGGCCCGGAAAAGGCGGCCGGCATGCTCATCCCGCCCCACCGGCTGGGCGACCCGATCGGAAAGGCGGCCGGCTACCTGGCGGACAGTGTGGTGGCCAGCATAATCGGCATCCTTTTTACCTACGCGTTATCCGTTACCGGCAAGGAAAAGGCCGCCCTGAAAGGCGCCTTAATCGGCCAGGCGTCCTGGGCTGCCCTGTACGGTGCGCTGGCCACCATGGGAGCGACGCAGGCCCAACCGGTATCCCCGAAAACGGTGTTAAGCGAACTGGTGGGCCACACGGCTTACGGCGCGGCAACCGCTTACTTGATCGCCCAACTCGGCGACCCGGACCTTTTCACCGGTAAAGTTCCATTAAGCGCCAGTCCGGTAAGGCAAACCCGGTAAAAAATCCGGCCCGCCCGGATCAAGCGGCGGCCATTCAAAAAAACAGGTAATCAGGGGGGCGATTCCCCGACAACTCCGCAGAGGGGCAGCCGGGTTCGGGGTTAAATACCAGAAAGCGAAAGCAAAACCAGACGGGTAAATTCACCAGTTCCAGGGGGAAGAAACAAGGTGGATATAGATATTTCGTGGGAATACTGGAAAAAAATATTAAAAACGGCAATCAACGCGGCAGAGTTCGTTGGTTTGTCCGAGGACCGGATCAAAGACGCCGCCTACCGCCTGGGGGGATTTCTGGCCGGTCACGTCGAACCGGGGAACCGGGAGCAGGCGCTGCTCCAGGAATTGTGGCGGGAAGCAACCGAGGAGGAGCGCCGGGCGCTGGCCTCAATGCTGGTGAAGCTGGTGGATCAAGAATGAAAAAACAAGAAGCTGAAGAAAGCGGGGCTGCGGAGATTCGACCCCCCGTTATTTTCCTGGGAACCAACACCTGCGCCGGCGACATGTTTTCCCTGCTAAACTCCCTCGATCCCGGCTACCGGGAAATGCTCACCGGCCTGATTGACTGCCGCTACAATTACCTGCTGATGGCGGCGGAGGGGGAAATGGCCCTTAACGCGCTGGAGGAAATCGCAAAGCAATTCTCCGGGAGATATATCCTGGTGGTCGAAGGCTCGGTCCCCACCCGTTCCAATGGCCTGTACTGCGTCATCGGTTATAAGAACGGCCAGGCGGTGACTGCCTTGCAGGCGGTGCGGAAACTGGGTCCCGGGGCCCGCTACGTGGTGGCCCTGGGCACTTGCGCGGCTTTCGGCGGGCCGTACGCAGCCGCCCCCAATCCGTCGGGATCCGTACCGGTCCAGGCCGTTCTCGACCGGCCGGTGATCAACGTCCCCGGCTGCCCCGTCCACCCGGACTGGTTCATGGGCACGCTGGTCCACCTGCTTCTTTACGGAGAGCCGGAGCTGGACAACTTCAA
>JBFMEJ010000052.1:0-8121 GCA_040753275.1 Bacillota bacterium | reverse complement strand
TCCGAACACGGCAGTTAAGCCCTCCAGGGCCGATGGTACTTGGGGTTTAGCCCCCGGGAGAGCAGGTCGTTGCCGGAAAGCTTTTTCAGCCGGGCCCCGCAGTGAATGCTGCGGGGCCCGGCTGTTGAAAACACATTTAAAGATTTTTTTCCTTAATTCAGGTTGTTTCCCGAAACAGCCTTCCAGGCGTTCACCAGGCCGTATCCGGATTCGCTGTCGACGCCCGCGGGACCAAGGTCATAGGCGCTGTTTCTAATCAGTTCCCGCACTTCGTTGGCAATGCCGTACAGTCCATCCTTGTCTTTGACCTGCCCGGACGCAATTGCCAGGGCAGCGGTTCCGGCCACGTGGGGGGAAGCCATCGAAGTGCCGGAAGCGATAAAGTAATAGCCGTCGTTAAAAGTGGACAGAATATCTACGCCCGGCGCGGCAACTTCTACGGCCGGGCCGGTGCTTGACCAGAAGGGCCTGGCGTCCTGCTGATCGGTGGCCGCCACAGCGATCACCGCATCAAACCTGGCGGGGTACACTACATTATCATCGGTTCCCTGCCATCCCTCGTTGCCAGCCGCCGCCACCAGAACCGAGCCTTTGGCATAGGCGTAATTAACGGCTTCCTCGAAAGCTTTTTTGTCGTTTTGCAGGCCGGGATCATCCAGGACTTCCTTGCTGATGCCGACACTCAGGTTAATTACTTGCATGCCGTGATCGGCGCACCAGTAGATACCGTCGATGACGTCGCTTAAATACCCCGTACCCTGGGCATCCAGGACACGCACGGCCCAAAGCCGGATGCCCGGGCCGACCCCGATCACGCCAATTTTGTTCTCCACGGCCGCGCAAATTCCCGCCACGTGAGTTCCGTGGCCAAATTCATCGTTCCAGTCATCTGGTTTAACCTTTTCGCGGGGGCCTTTCGCGACAAAGTTAATTCCGCCCGCCAGGTTGGCTTTTAAGTCGCGGTGGTTTTTGTCAATTCCCGAGTCGATCAGGGCTACGTTTACTCCTTTCCCGGTGTTTGCGCCCTGATCCGCCGTTAAATCGCCGTCGGCATCCCAGATCCGATCGGCCTCAAGGCGATCTACTCCCCACGGCAGCACCTCGGCTGGCTGCGGCCCGCGGGAAAGTTTTTGGAACGGCCGGATGACCTGCACAATGGGATCGGGTTCGATTGCCCGCACGCCTTTTAAGTTGGCGATAGTTTTTTTCGCAGTCTCCGGAAGGTAAATGACCAGACCCGTTTGGTGCTTTCCGGGCAGCGGCTTGGATATTATGCCGCCGTGCTTGACTATCTCGCGGGTTGTTGTTTCGGGGGAGGCTGCATCCTGGAAATAAACGATGTGCCGCGTGAGCGAGGAAGAACCACTGGCCAGGCGAACGGGCAAAAAAATTAACAGCAAGGGAATGATGGCCATCATGAAATAATAAAACTTTTTACGCATTTTTAAATAATCCCTCCCTACTTTAATGGATAAAGCAACAATTAATTAAATACCCAGGTCACCTCCGGTTCCCCTTTGTCTGCTTAATCCTTTTTGGCCTCTTTTTTGATCTAAATTCCGCACCTGTTGCCAATTTCCTGCCATAAATTTTCTTGCTTCTCAAAAATTTTATCGGCTGAAAAACTTTTTTGATCGGGTAGAGGGAATTTAATTTTCAATTCTTATCTGGTCTAAACCCAAAAAATGGGTTATAATAAGCCAGGTAATCTCGGGTAAAAAGATTAGGGTAGTTATATTAACCTTGATCCTGTTTTTGAGGGGAGGAAGCCGTGGGCAGACAAAGGCAGGAGTTGGGGAAGCTGGGTGAGGAGCTGGCTGCCTCCTATTTACAAGAAAAGGGCTACCGGCTGCTGGAGCGTAACTACCGGTGCCGCCTGGGGGAAATCGATATCGTTGCCCTGGACGGGGATGTACTGGTCTTTGTGGAAGTTCGCTGCCGCACTTCCGGCCGGTTCGGTCTTCCCCAGGAGAGCATCCGGCGGGAGAAACAGGCGAAGCTCCGGAAGCTTGCGCAGTATTATCTGTTGCGGGCGGCCCGGTCGGGTCCGGCCCCGGCGACCGGCAAAAACCAGGTCCGTTTTGACGTGCTCGCCCTGCTTTTTGACTGTGAACAGGTATCCTACCGGATTGAACACATTCAAAATGCTTTCTAAAAAATATATGGTTATCTGTTGACTATGAAGACGATTTGTGGTAATAATATAGTTAAGGTTAGTTAAGGTCAAAGTTAAACAAGCAAATTTTTTTCATCTGCTCGCGGCGGTGGAAAGGAGGAGCGGGCGTTGCCCAATATATCGCAACTCATCGAAGAACACTTGAAAAAATTGCTGGCGCAAAGCGAGGGCTTAATCGAAATCCAGCGGAACGAAATGGCCGAAAAATTTAACTGCGTGCCGGCCCAGATCAATTACGTGCTGGCCACCCGATTTACCATCGAACAGGGTTTTCTGGTGGAAAGCAGGCGCGGCGGCGGCGGTTACGTCCGCATCGTTAAGTTGCCTTTAAGCAGGGAGGTAGAAATCGGGGCTTACCTGTGCGGGCTCATTGGCAGCGAAATTTCGCAGCAGCGGGCCGAAGGGGTAATCGAGCGGATGCTGGAAGAGGACCTGATCACCAGCCGGGAGGCCGGTTTGATGAGGGCCGCTGTCAACCGGGAGGTTTTGCGCGTCGGCTTGCCGGCGCGGGATCAACTGCGCGCCTGTATTTTAAAAGCAATGATTGCCACCATTTTAAGAAATAATAATGGGAGGGGTGAGTAAAATGGAATGTGAACGCTGTCATCAGCGACCGGCGACAGTCCACTTAACCGAAATTATCAACAACCAGAAGCGCACCATGCGCCTTTGTGAACAGTGCGCCCGGGAGGTGCAGGCGGAGAGCCTGGGTTTTTTGCCGCAGATGAATCTGCACAGCTTTCTGGCCAGTCTTTTGCACAACGAGTTCGGCGCTCCGGCGTTCGGCCAGGCGGTTGTTCCCGAGCGCGCCAGATGTCCGGCCTGCGGGATTTCGGAGGCGCAGTTTGCCAAACGGGGGCTGTTGGGGTGCGCGGATTGTTACCATAGTTTTGGCGACCGGCTGGAGCCAGTGCTCAGGCGCATCCACGGAACCAACCGGCATACCGGCAAGGTGCCCCGGCGCACCGGCGGAAAGGTGCGCGTAACCAGTCAGATCGAGCGCCTGAAGGCGAAATTAAAAGAGGCGATCAGCCGTGAGGAATTTGAACAGGCGGCCCAGCTCCGCGATAAAATTCGGGAACTGGAAAAGCAGCTTTAGGAAGGGTGATCATCGATGGCTCTCAAGCAGATTCTCAACGAAGCCCACAGCCACTGGATGGATGGCAGGGGGGCGGAATCCGACATCGTGATCAGCAGCCGCGTCCGCGTGGCCCGGAACCTGACGAATTTGCCCTTTCCGCATTTATTGAACCAGGAACAGGCAGAGCAGGTGATCGGAGCGGTTAAAGCGGCTATTGAAAAAAACTCGTTAAAAGAGAAAATCGGCGTGCTGGAATTGGCCCGGATGAGTGCATTGACCCCGGTGGAAAGACAGATCCTGGTTGAAAAACACCTGATCAGCCCGGATCTTTTGGAGGATTTCCAAAAAAAAGCCGTAGTCCTGCGCGGCGACGAAGTGATCAGCATCATGATCAACGAGGAAGATCACTTGCGGATCCAGTGCCTTTTGCCCGGACTGCAACTGGGGGAAGCCTGGGAGTTGATCGATCGCCTGGACGACGAGCTGGAGGACATCCTGGACTACGCTTTCGACGAGCGGCTGGGGTATCTGACGGCGTGCCCGACGAACGTCGGCACCGGGATACGCGCTTCCGTAATGCTACATTTGCCCGGCCTGGTGCTGGTCAAGCAAATTAAAAGCGTTCTGGCCACGGTCGCCAAGTTGGGCCTGACCGTGCGCGGTTTGTACGGAGAAGGGACAGAAGCTTCCGGAAACCTTTTCCAGGTATCGAACCAGGTGACCCTCGGTCTGACCGAGGAAGATATCGTCACCAACCTTTTGTCCGTGACCAGGCAGCTGATCAGCCAGGAGCGTTCGGCGCGCGAGGCTTTGCGCCGGGAAAACCGCGAGCAGTTGGAGGACCGGGTCGGCCGGGCCTACGGCCTGCTCAAGCACGCGCGGCTGATGTCTTCGGAAGAGGCCATGCGCCTGCTGTCTGACTTGCGGCTGGGAATCGACCTGGGCATTATTAAAAATATTCCCCCCAACCTGGTCAACGAATTGATCGTGCTGATCAGGCCGGCTTTTTTAATGAAAACGCTGGGCAAGGATTTAACTCCCTTTGAGCGCGATGTATACCGGACGCAGCTTATTCGCAAGAAACTGTCCGCTGCGCAGCAGACGTAAGGAAGAGGGACAAAAGGACAAACGCACAGAGGGACAAAGGGATAAAGGGACAGAGGTTCATCGGGAAAGAGGCACAGAGGAACAGGGAGGCTGAGTGACAAAGGAAAAGATGGATTTTCACCACAAAACCAAAAAATCTATTTTAGATGAGATGTATAAGGGCACAGAGCACACAATAAAGTCGGGAAGTATTTACTTTGTACCTTTTGTGCCTGGAAAACTTTATGCCTGACGTTTTCCGAGGCTCACAAAATCTTGATTTTTGGAGGTGTTTATTTAATGTTTGGCCGTTTCACCCAACGTGCCCAGAAAGTTTTATACCTGGCCCAGGAAGAGGCCAGAAGGCTTAATTACCCCTACGTCGGCACCGAGCACCTGCTGCTCGGTCTAATCCGCGAAGGCGAGGGGGTGGCCGCCAGGGCTTTAGCTTCCCTGGGGATTGAGGCCGACAAAGTAAGGACGATGGTTGAGGGAATGGTGGAAAAAGTCCAGGGTCCCGTGCCCGCGGAGATGACCCTGACGCCGCGCGCCAAGCGCGTCCTGGAACTGGCGGTGGACGAAGCGCGCCGGATGGGCCACAATTACGTCGGCACCGAGCACCTGCTGCTCGGTCTGATCCGCGAAGGCGAGGGGGTGGCCGCGCAGGCGCTCGCTTCCCTGGGAGTAGATGCCGATAAGGTACGCCAGGTGGTTTTGCAAATGCTGGGGGGCGTCCCGCTGGCCGGCCAGCCCCAGGCGGCGAAGGCAAAAACCACGAATACCCCGGTGCTGGACCGCTTCGGCCGGGACCTGACCGCCCTGGCCGCTGAGGACAAGCTGGACCCGGTCGTCGGCCGGGAGAAAGAAATCGAACGGGTAGTTCAGATCTTGAGCCGCCGGACCAAAAACAACCCGGTGCTGATCGGCGAGCCCGGGGTGGGCAAAACCGCCATTGCGGAAGGGCTGGCCCAACGTATTGTTGCCGGGAACGTGCCGGAGGTGTTGTTAAACCGGCGGGTGGTCACCCTGGACCTGGCTTCCATGGTCGCCGGCACGAAGTACCGCGGCGAGTTTGAAGAGCGAATTAAAAAGGTCATTGACGAGATCATCAAGGCGGGCAATATCATTGTCTTCATCGACGAACTGCACACCATCATCGGCGCCGGGGCGGCGGAAGGAGCCATCGACGCGGCAAACATTTTAAAGCCCGCTTTAGCCCGCGGCGAGTTGCAGTGCATCGGTGCCACTACCCTGGATGAGTACCGCAAGCACATCGAGCGCGATCCGGCCCTGGAGCGGCGCTTCCAGCCGATCATGGTGGAAGAGCCCACGGTGGAGGAGACGATCGCCATCTTGAGGGGCCTGCGGGATAAATACGAAGCGCACCACCGGGTGCGGATCACCGACGAGGCTTTAAACGCCGCCGCCCGCCTGTCCGACCGCTATATTACGGACCGGTTTTTGCCCGACAAGGCCATCGACCTGATTGACGAAGCCAGTTCCCGGGTGCGGCTGCAGGCTTTTACCGCCCCTCCCCACATCAAGGAGATCGAAAAACGGTTAGAAGAGGTTACCAAGGAAAAAGAGGCGGCGGTAAACAACCAGGAGTTTGAAAAGGCCGCCCAGTTACGGGACCAGGAACAGCAGCTGAAAAAAGAGCTGGAGACCACCAAAGAGGCCTGGCGGACGCAGAAGACCGGTGAGGAACTGGTGGTGAACGAAGAAGACATCGCCCAGATCGTCAGCAGCTGGACCGGCATCCCGGTGAAAAAGCTGGCGGAGGAGGAATCCGAACGGCTGATGCGCCTGGAGGAAACCCTGCACCAGCGGGTGGTCGGCCAGGACGAGGCCGTGGAAGCCGTTTCCCGGGCGGTGCGCCGGGCCAGGGCCGGCCTGAAGGACCCTAAACGGCCCATCGGCTCCTTTATCTTCCTGGGCCCCACCGGGGTGGGAAAAACGGAGCTGGCCAGGGCGCTGGCCGAAGCTCTTTTTGGCGACGAGGACGCCCTGGTGCGCCTGGATATGAGCGAGTACATGGAGAGGTTCGCCGTTTCGCGCCTGGTGGGGGCCCCTCCGGGTTACGTGGGCTACGAGGAAGGCGGCCAGCTGACCGAGGCGGTGCGCCGGAAGCCCTATACCGTGGTGCTGCTGGATGAAATTGAAAAAGCCCACCCGGACGTATTTAATATCCTGCTGCAGGTGCTGGAAGACGGGCGCCTGACGGATGCCAAGGGGCGGACGGTGGACTTCCGGAACACGGTGATTATCATGACCTCGAACGTTGGTGTCCACCTGCTCCGCAAAGAAGGCACCATGGGCTTCCGCGCCGAGGCAGACCGGCAGGCCGGCTACGAAAAAATGAAGGCGAAGGTCACCGACGAATTAAAGCGCACCTTCCGGCCCGAATTCTTAAACCGGGTGGACGAAATCATCGTTTTCCATTCTTTGAGCGCCGAACACATCAAAGAGATCGTCGGCTTGATGCTCAAAGAAGTGGTCAAGCGGATGAAGGAAAACGAGATCGCAATCGAAGTCACCGAAGCGGCAAAAGAAGTGCTGGCCAAAGAAGGGTTCGACGAAACTTACGGAGCACGCCCCTTGCGGCGGGCGATCCAGCGCCAGGTGGAGGACCTCCTTTCCGAGGAACTCCTGCGCGGCAAAATTGCCCGCGGCGATCACGTGGTGATCGACGCCCGGGACGGCAAGATCATTGCCTACCGGGCTGGCGAGGAGCCTGCCCGGGAACTGGCCCAAAGCGCCGCCGGCGCTTGAGCCGGCCGTCAATATCGGTTATCAGTCGTTAGATGTCGGACGTCGGGAGACCGCCTTTGAGACAGGTTCAGGTAGCGCGCTTTGTTTTCTGACGTCTGACGACCGACGACCGAATTCGCAGCCGCGGCCGGCGAACCGGCAGCGCAAGTGAGAAGTGGGATGTGAGAGGCTGGAGGTGGGAATTTTGTGATCTCACCTCCAACCTCCCGCCTCTCACTTCTCAAATCCCCGTCGGTTTTGCCGAATAATACTTGTGACGGCAGTATGCGGATGATATAATAGAAATCAGGCAAAAAAGGCAAATTGTCAACGGCAAGTCCAGGCCGGGAGAGGGGCAATGGCTTTTAAATCCCGTTTTATCTGCCAGGAATGCGGCCACCAGTCTTTTCGCTGGCTGGGCCGCTGCCCTGGCTGCGGGGCGTGGAATACGCTGGTTGAAGAAGGGGAGCATGCTGAGGCCAGGACCGCCCGCAGCCAGGGTGAATCTGCGCAGATTCACACGTTGGCGGAAGTAACGTGGAAAGACACGGCCGGTTTACCCACCGGAATCAGCGAACTGGATCGCGTTTTAGGGGGAGGAATCGTTCCCGCTTCGCTGGTTCTGCTGGGCGGGGACCCGGGAATCGGCAAATCCACCCTCCTGCTCCAGGCGGCCGGAAAAGTAAGCAGGTCGGGGCAGCGGGTGCTTTACGCCTCCGGCGAGGAATCGCTCCCGCAGATTAAGAAAAGGGCAGCCCGCTTAAAAATTGACAGTCCCGATTTATACCTCGTTTTTGAAACGGAAATCAGCCGCCTGGTCAGGAGCATCATCGATTGTGCTCCTTTCCTGGTTATTATCGATTCCATTCAAACTGTCTTTGACGGGGAACTGGGTTCCGCTCCCGGCAGCGTCGCCCAGGTGCGGGAATGTACTGCTCAGCTGATGCGGCTGGCCAAAACAAAGGGAATGAGTATTTTTATCGTTGGTCACGTAACCAAGGAAGGCTTTCTGGCCGGGCCGCGCCTT
>JBFMEJ010000051.1:0-8147 GCA_040753275.1 Bacillota bacterium | reverse complement strand
GAAAAAGACCTTTGCCGGAAATACCGGACCAACGTCACCAGATTGATCCGCGCCTGGAAAAAGGGCTTAAACGACATGGAAATCGCCCGCGTCACCGGCATTAACCCGGCGACCTTGCAACAAATCCGGGAAGATATCGCGCTGGCTCACCGTCGTCTCCGGCTCCTGCAAAAAAAGGAGGCCCTGGTAAAAACAGGCCCTCATGTCTTCTTTAAAAAATGAGCAAAAAATTGCCCGTTCCCGCGGCAAATTTTAATGGTTATTTCCTTTGCTTGGCTTTTTAAACGGATCAAGGGGCCATCATTTTTAAAATCATGCGGGAAAACTCATTCAATATTTCCGTCATGGCTTCCTTGCCGCGGGGCTTGTACCATTCCGTAATCCAGTTGGTCATGCCGAAGATCGCCAAAGTTGCGTATTTGGCGCTAAAGGGGGCGAATTCTCCCTTGCGAATTCCCTCATCAATCAGGTTACGAAAAAGGGATTCGTAGTAACGCCTGCTCTTCCAGTAGATTTCCTGGCGTTCCCCGGATAAAAAATTTTTTTCCCGCAAAAAAATAGTCATCTCATCGATGTACTCAGTAAGGGTGCCAATCTGAATGACTAATGCCGCCTTGAGTTTTTCCAGGTAACTCAGATCCGGATCGGCAATAATCTTTTCCAGGCGGGTAATAGCCGGTTGAATGCCCTTCATGGTAATCTCGAAGAGCAGTTCTTCTTTGCTTTTGATGTAATGGTAGATACTTCCCTTCAGGAGACCCGCCGCTTCCGCAATCTCCTTCACGCTTGTGGCGTGGTAGCCTTTTTGCCGGAACAGCCTGGTGGCCGCGCGGACGATTTCTTCCCGCCGCGACAGATCATTTATTTCCTGCTCCAGGTCCGATCCCCTCCTTACATTCCTTAAATCACTGTTAAACCACGCTGTTTCTCTCTTTATTTTATACTTCTTCGCCGACCGAAAAACCTTCTTTCGGACCGCGCTTTTGCCGTTCATCAAAGCGGGTCAAACCGAACCGCCTGGAGAAAAAACTCCAGGTTTTATTAAGAAATACCTGGAGCAAATCAAAACATGCCAAAACAATATATCGCCCTTTTACCGGTGTTCTCCCTTCCGGTAAACCAGTCCTTCAAAGATTGCGATTAAATTATTCTTTTCGTCTTTCACCTTCACCCGGTAAAGCCGCGTCCGCCTGCCTTCGCTCTCTTCCCCGGCCTCGGCGGTAAGAATCGCTCCGGGTTGGGACGCCTGGAGGTAGGTGATCGTCACGCTCAGCGCGACGGCAATCGTGCCTCCCGCATTGCTGGCGGCGCTAAAGGCGACATCGGCAACGGAGAAGATGGCCGCCCCGTGGGCCCCGCCGTGGAAATTGCAAAGGTAATCAGGCACAACCATCTCCACCCGGGCATACCCGGGCCTGATGTCCAGAAAGCGCATGTTCAGGTGGCGGGCGAAGGGATCCGCCATAATTTTTTCTTTCACCAGCGCGATCATGCTCATTTGATCATTCATTTCAACGCCTCCCGCTTCTCCTCCGGACCATTTTTGCCGTCCGGGCCGAAAAGCCGGAAAAGGCCTGGCCCGGACGTCTTTCCCGAACGGGATTAGATTTTTTTCCGCTGGTCAACTACCCGCTTGGCTTTCCCTTCAAAGCGCTTCAAGGAATCCGGCGGCACCACGTCCACTTCCACCCGCAGTCCGATGGCATCGGTGACTTTCTGGACCACCTGCTTTTCCAGCGCTTCTTTTTTCTCCGGGTTTTTCCAATATTCAGGTGTCGCTTCAAACTGAATTGTCAACCTGTCCATTTTTCCTTCTTCTTTATCGATCACGAACAGCCACATCTCCCCTACGCCGGGAATACGGCTGATGATGTCTTCAATCCGGCTGGGGGCCACCATTGTTCCGCGCACTTTGATGATGTCGTCGATCCGTCCCACAATATGCTTTATTAAAGGATGCCCCCGCCGCCCGCAGGGGCAGTCGTACGGATTCTCCTTGAAGGCGCTCAGGTCGCGGGTGCGGAAACGGAGCAGGGGAGCGGCTTCCCGGTCCAGCGTGGTCATCACCAGCTCGCCTTCCTCCCCCGGCTCGACAGGCTCGCCGGTTTCCGGGCGGACAATTTCAAAGAGAAAGGCATCCGCCCAGACGTGCAGATAGCTTTCTTCGTAAGACACGGGGCAATTCGCCGCTGCCATGGGGCCGCCCGCCTCGGTCATCCCGTAGATGTTGTAGGCGCGAAAGCCGTCCGGCAGTGCAGCCTCGATTTTGTCCCGCAAGCCCCGGGACCACGTTTCCGCACCGTGGATGCCCAGTTTTAAGGTCACCCACTCTTTTTTCGGATCGACCCCCTCCTTGAGAGCCGTTTCCACCAGATGCACCATAAAGGAGGGGGTGCAGGTAATGGCCCGGACGCGAAAATCTTTCAGCCAGTGGATGGCGACGCTCGTCCGCCCCCCACCGACGGGCAGGACCCGCGCGCCCAAGGCCTTGGCGCCGATTTCGGCAATGGGGCCGCCGGCCCAGAGTCCATAGCCGTAGCTCTGGTACAGGAGTTCCCCCGGGCGTAAGCCCTGGCAGTTCAGAATCCTGGCCATCAACTGGGCCGACCGCTCCCAGTCGGCCTGCGTATATCCAATTGTCACCGGGGTGCCCGTCGTTCCGGAGGTAAGGTGGTAGTGCGCCACTTCCTCCACCGGAACCGCCAGCAGCCCGTCAGGATAAAAATACCGCAAATCGTCCTTGGTTGTAAAGGGAATTTTGGTTATGTCGGCAAGGCTCTGGATGTACTCCGGCTTGAGCCTCGCCGCGTCGAACTTTTCCCGGTAATACGGCACTTTTTCGTAGCACCTGGCCACCAGGCGCTTTAATTTTTGCAGTTGAAGTTCCGCGATTTCTTCCCGGTTCAACGTTTCCTCACGATGAAAATAATTCATTGTCTTCCCTCCCGATCTGGATCTGTTTTAACCCGCTCGTTTAACAAGAAAATATTCCTTTTGCATATCTGCCTATTTTCATTATTGGCTGTGCCTGGCAGGTATGGAAATGGTTAGATGAAAAACACTCAGCAATATTTTTCATCTGTAGGTTGCGATAATAATTATCATAAAAGTTCAACTGGAATTTGACTTGCTTAACTTACATTTTTCTTTTATCCATGACCCTGGCAGCCTTGCGTTCAAAGCGCGGGAGGGTATTGGGCGGAACAACCAGGGAATCCACCCGGATGCCCAGTTCGTCGCTGACGCGCTGCGCAACGAACTTTTCCATTTCTTCCCGCCGGATCGGATCTTCCCACAGAGCGGGCTCCAGTTCCAGCTGGATGGTCAGATTATCCATCTTGCCTTCAGGGCGCTCAATTACGATCATCCAGGCTTCGCCGACCCCTTCGATGCGGGTAATAATGTCTTCGATCCGCCGGGGCGCCACCATGGTTCCGCGAATTTTCAAAATATCGTCAGTTCGCCCGGTAAACCATTTCAGCAAGGGGTGAGCACGCCGCCCGCAGAGGCAGTCGTAAGGATTTTCCTTAAAGGCAGTCAGGTCGCGGGTCCGGAAACGCAAAACCGGCGAAGCCTCCCGCTCTAAAGTGGTCAGCACCAGTTCGCCTTCCTGGCCGGGCTCGGTCAGGCTTTCCCCGGATTCGGGGTCGACAATTTCGGCCAGGTAGGCGTCCGCCCAGGTATGGGCGAAGCCCTCGAGCTGGGAGTAGGGGCAGCTGGCCGCCGCAACGGGTCCACCGACCTCCGTCGTGCCGTACTGGTTATGGGCCTTAAAACCCGGCGGCATGGCGCGCTCGATTTTATCGCGCAGCCCCAGGGACCAGGCTTCGCCCCCCATGTTGGACATCTTTAAAGTCGGCCAGTCTTTGCGCGGATCAATCCCTTCCTTGCGCGCCGTTTCGATCAGGTAAACCATAAACGAAGGGGTGCAGGTGATCCCGTTGGCGGCAAAATCCTTCAGCCAGCCCATCGCCGCATTGGTTCTTCCGGGGCCCACCGGCAGCACCCGGATTCCGGCGGCGTGGGCGCCGATGTCCACCGAGGGTCCGCCGATCCACGTCCCGTACCCGTACCCCTGGTAAAGGAGGTCGCCGGGGCCAAGGCCCTGCATAACCAGTTGTCTGGCCTGAAGGGCTGCCAACCGCTCCCAGTCGCTGAAGGAATGGGCCACCGTGACGGGGAGGCCGGTAGTGCCGGAAGTCATGTGGTAATGGCAAACTTTTTCAAAAGGAACGGCCAGCAAGCCGTGGGGGTAGAACTGGCGCAGATCTTCTTTCGTCAAGAACGGGATTTTGGTGATGTCGGAAAGCTTTTGGATGTGCTCCGGTTTTAACCCCACCTCGTCAAATTTCCGCCGGTAAAAGGGCACGTTCTCGTAGCACCGGGCCACCTGCCACTTCAGCTTGCGCAGCTGCATTTCCTGGGCTTCCGCCCGGCTCATGGTTTCGTCCCGGCGGTGGAAAAAATTCTGTTCCACAAAAATCCCTCTCTTTTGAATTTCTTTTGACAAATTTTTCGATGCAGGTAACGTTGTTTTTCCAGTCCGGACTCTCCCGGCACTCGCTGCACTTGGATCGCTTACAACATCTTCGCCTGGCTCCGTTCTTAAATATGGTGCGTGATCTCAGGTGAAGTCGGCTGCCTTCAGCGAGTGCCGGGATCGACCCGACGTCCCTCCATCTGGACTGGAAACAATCCCCTTTTTCTGCTTTGGGAGAAAACCTCCCTAACTTTACTTTAACCGGACACCGGAACTTCCCTGCCGGGCGATTTGGAAACAGAACCCAGCATCCGGTCCAGCTTCTCTTCCGGCATCGGCCTGGATAACAGGCTCCCTACAACGTAGCAGACAAAACTGCCGAGGATGATGATCCAGATGGCCGTACCCATCCCCATAATGTTTTTGCCGATTAGATAGGAAAAGATCACGGTAGTCCCCAATCCATAAATAATGCAGGCGATTGCTCCTACCTTCGTGGCCCGCCTCCACCACAGGCTTAAAGTGACTACGGGCAGGAAGATGGCGCCCATGCCGCAGGCCGCCTGGCCCAAGAGCAAGGCCAGCAGGGGCGGCGGGCTGTAGAGAGTCCAAAAGAAAGGAACCAGCGCCACGGGAATCACCAAAAACCGGGTCAACGTGAGCAGGGTGCTTTTCTTTACGTTCGTCCACCAGGCGCCAATCACGTCGTTGGTAATGTTAGCGGCGATGATCATGATCATCCCCGAAAACGTGCCGAGAGTAGCCGCAAAAACGCCGGTAATGTAAAGCGTGGTGATCGGCACGCCGCCGGAAACCATGGCGATGAAGGGAGCGGCCAGATCGCCCTTCCAGGGGACGATTTTCAAAAGCTCCGCGCCAAAGACAGCCCGGGCGGCCAAGCCGGTAGTGGCGTTGAGCATGATGGGAAAGCCGCAAATCAGGAATACCGGGGTAATCAACCACAGGAAGTCAGCCTTTTTCTTCATGGGCCGCATGCCTAAAAAGCGGGCGGTGTTATGCGGCAGGCCGGTGCTCAAGGCAAAGAAAAGCACCAGGGTGGAACTGATCCCGATCCAGCTGGAGAATAATTCGCTGGAACCCACCCGGGGCAGGTCGGGACGAATGATGCGCAGGAGGTTGGGGTTTTCGGCGGCCAGTCTGGCCTCCAGCCCCGCGGGCCCGCCCACGTAATTCAAAGCAGCCAGACCCAAAACGAAACAGGCGACACCTAAAACGATCCCCTGAAAAGCCAGGGCCCACTGCGTACCTGTATAGCCGCCGATGATCAGGTAAATCAAAACCACCACTACCGACAACAAGAGGCACCAGAGCGGGGAGAAGCCGGTCACTGCATACCACAAAGTACCGGCGGCCTTGAGCTGTCCCACGGAGTACGCAAACAACAAAAGAGCCATCGCCAGGGCAGCCAGGGTGGAGGCCACTTTGCTACCGTAGCGGAGCTGGACAATATCCGCCAGCGTCCGGGTATTATTCCGGGTGCTGAAGTCGCTTAATTTGCGCGCAGCCAGAAAAATAGTGGGAATAATCCCGAAAAGCGTCCACATACCGGCAAACCACATTCCCGACCAGCCCACGGCGTAGGTTATCCCCATCATTCCCATGGTGGCCCAGCCGCTTAAGTAAGTGGAAGAAATGGCGCAACCGGTAACAAAAGGACCAATGTCCCGCCGCCCCACCATGTATTCCTCGTAGCTGGTCGCCCGGCGCCGGAAGATAACGCCCAGGACGGCGCAAACGATTAACAAGACGGCCAGCCCGGCAGCGGCTCCGGCAAAAAAGGCAGGCGTCGGTTTAGGAATCATCTTCATCCCACCTCGCAATCGTGATCCAGGTGCCAATAACAGTGAGGAGAATACTGGCAATGGCCACTCCCCACCAGGCAGTCCAGCCGCTGGACATAGTCAAACCACATCCTTTCCAGATTCCTTAAGCAATCCATGGAAAATGCTTTATTCATTCCTTATTGAAAAGTCCAAATTTAACCTAATTTTTAAACCAAAAGCACCCCCCTTCCTGGAGCAGCATTTCATCCCGGTTCAATCAAGCTGGATTTTGAACATCCCCCCTTTACCGGCTTAACCACCCCTGGGAGCTTGTTTTCAATTTCATTTCAAACATCATTAACATTCCTAATAGTTGCCTTGGAAGGTTGGCCTTTTACTTCAAAACGGCCAAACCTTCCAGGTTTCTCCCTTATCTTTGTATTTTAGCTTCCTCCGGTGATCACTCCGATCTGCGCCAGGATCTCGTCCCGCAGGGTTCCCGGGGTAAAGACCCCGGCCACCCCCATTTCCTTTAAAGCCTTCACGTCGTCGGGAGGGATCACCCCGCCCACCATCACCCGGATGTCGGACATGTTTTTCTGGTTCAGCAGTTCCATCAGCCTGCGGGTGTAGAAAAGATGTTCCCCGCCCAAAAAGCTCACTCCGATCAGCCGGACGTCCTCTTCTTCAGCAGTTTTTACCATTCGTTCCGGGGTATTGTACAAACCGAGGTAGATCACTTCGTAACCATCGTCCAAAAGCCACTTGGAAATGATCCGGATCCCGTTGTCGTGGGCGTCCAGGCCCATTTTTCCCAGCAAAACCCTTGCTTTCTTTTTGTTGAACATCGAGCAAAACCTCCTGACCCAAATAAACTGGCCGATTACGCGGGCATGGAAAAACCTGCCGCCCGGCGCATGGCGTCGCAAATTTCCTGCAGGGTGGCTTTTGCCCTGACGGCTTCCATGACAGGCTCCATCAGATTCACCTGGGGCTGGTGCCGGCATAAATTCTCGATCTGGTCGAGGGCTTTTTGCACCGCCTCCTGATCCCGGTTCTTTTTGTAATTCTGCACGTAGGCGATCCGCTTTTCCTGCATATCGGAACTGTGCCGGAAAATCTTGATGTTCACCTGCTCGTCTTCGTCCTTGAAGATGTTTACCCCCACCCTGGGCTCTTCCCCGCTTTCCATCCGTTCCGCCATCTTGTAACGTGCCTCATTGATCTGCTCTTCCACCCAGCCGTCGAGGAAGCACTGGATAAAGCCGCCTTTGTTCTCGATCACTTTTATCAATTCCCAAATTTGTTCTTCCAGTTCGTCGGTCAACTTTTCCACCAGGTAGGATCCTCCCAGCGGGTCCACCGATTTGGCCACGCCGGTTTCGTAGGCGATAATCTGCTGGGTACGGATCGAAAGCTTGTGGCTTTCCTCCGTGGGGAGCGAGTAAGCTTCGTCGTAGCCCGTAGTGTGAATGGACTGGGTGCCGGCCAACACCGCCGCCAGGGTCTGAATGGCGGCCCGCACGATATTGTTCAACGGCTGCTGGGCGGTCAGGGGCAGGGCGGCGGTTTGAATGGCGGTGCGGAACCACATGCTCTTTTCGTTTTTGGCCCTGAATTTTTCCTTCAACAGGCGAGCCCAGATCCGGCGCATGGCCCTCAATTTCGCGATTTCCTCGAAGAAATCGATGTGGGCGGCCGAGAAAAACGCCATCCGGCGGGCAAAGCTGTCGACGTCCAGCCCCCTGGCCAAAAGGCCCTTGATGTATTCCGCCGCAATGGACATGGCAAAAGCCGCCTCCTGCACCGCGCTTACCCCGGTTTCCCGGATGTTGTAGGCGTTGACGTTCACGATGTTCCAGCGCGGCGAGCGCGGCACCAGG
>JBFMEJ010000050.1:0-8234 GCA_040753275.1 Bacillota bacterium | reverse complement strand
AAATCTTGTCTCAAAGACGGTCTCCTGACGTCCGACATCTGACGACTGACGACCGATATAAGGAGGCGTATAAATGGCAACCCCGATCATCGATTTTCACATTCACCCCATTTACTACGACAAGTACTGCAGCAGCGCGGCCCAATGGATTCAAATGCGCCAGTCCGTACCGGACATGCAGGCATTTATCGACAAGTATTCCGACCCGGCGGAATTCGCCCGCTTTTTAACCGAAAATTCCGTGGATTACGGAGTCGTCCTGGCCGAGTTAAGCCCGGTGACCACCGGCATCTGCCCCAACGAGTACGTCCGGGAGTTTTGCCGGAACCAGGACAAATTGATTCCTTTCGCCAATATCAACCCTTATATGACGGAAAGAGGGGGCACGGCGGCGGAATGCCGGCGTTTGCTTACCGAGGAAGGTTTCCGGGGGGTAAAGTTATACCCCACATATAATTATTTCTACCCCAACGACCGGCTGGTCTACCCCATTTACGCCGTTGCCGAGGAACTGGGCGTACCGGTCATGGTGCACACCGGCTCTTCCGTATTCAAGGGAGCCCGGCTGAAATACGGCGACCCCCTTTATTTGGACGACGTGGCAGTTGATTTTCCCGCCTTAAAGCTGGTCATGGTCCACAGCGGGCGGGGCCTTTGGTACAACACTGCCTTCTTCCTGGCCCGCCTGCACGAAAACGTCTACATGGAAGTAGCCGGGCTGCCCCCCCAAAAGCTCCTGGATTATTTCCCCGAACTGGAACGCAACGCGGA
The DNA here is from genome assembly GCA_040753275.1 of Bacillota bacterium. GTDB lineage: Bacteria > Bacillota > Desulfotomaculia > Desulfotomaculales > Nap2-2B > JAIMBK01. The sequence continues at coordinate 7,463 of JBFMEJ010000050.1, read as the reverse complement.
CAAAATCATCTTCGGCTCCGACTGGCCGGGAGTGGTCAGCATCAAGGCGAACATCGACATCATCAACTCCCTTCCCATCAAAGCGCAAACCAAAGAAAAAATTTTAGGCGGCAACGCCGCCCGCCTGCTGGGCATTCCGGTAAACTGAAGGAAAATAAAAAAGGCGGGCAAATGGCCCACCCCAGACGCGCCGCTCCCCTGGCAATCCGGCCCCCGGATCACCCTGGATCAATTGGCGCAAGGAACGCAAGAAAAGCACGCAGGAAACCCCTCCGTGCTTCTCCGTTTTTTCAGGACGCGGCAAATTTCCGCCGCTCTTCCTCCCGCAGTTCCCGTCTTAAGAGCTTGCCCACCTTCGATTTGGGCAGCATGTCCCGAAATTCTATGTACTGGGGAACTTCGTAGGAAGCCAGCCTTTCGCGGCACCACCGGATCAGATCGTAGGCACTGACCCCCTTGACATCCTCGCGAAGCACCACAAAGGCCTTGATCCTTTCCCCCACCTTCGGGTCAGCCACACCGATCACGCAGGAAGCAACCACCGACGGGTGCTCCTGGAGGACGGCTTCGATCTTGGAAGCAGCAACCCGGTATCCTTTGTGCTTGATGATGTCCACGGATCGATCCAGGAAATACAGCCAGCCGTCCTGGTCGATCCGGACGATATCCCCCGTCCTGTACCACAATCTGCCCTGAAGGGAAACAAAGTAATGAGCGGTTTCTTCCGGCTTGTTCCAGTATCCTTTCACCATATGCTTCGAAGAAACCAAAAGCTCCCCCGCTTCCCCGGGCGGAACGGGCTCCAGGCTGCCGGGATAGACCAGCATAACCTGCTTTGTCGGAATAACCCGGCCGGCAGTACCTTCCGGAAAGGGTTCTCCAGCGGGTGTAAGAGCGATCGCCCCGCACGTTTCTGTTGCTCCGTAGCCCTGGTAAATAGGCCGCCCAAACTTTCTCCACCAACGCTGGGCCACTTCTCCGGGCAGAACGTCTCCAGCTGAAAAGGTATACTGAAGGGAACCCAGTTGATAATAATCCACCCGGTCGTGCTCCAGGATCATCCGGTACATGGTAGGAGTGCCGAAAAAAGTCGTCGCCCGGTATCTTTCAATGTGGCCAAAAACGGCGTCCAGGTTTACCCTGGGCAGCAAGATAACCGCATCCCCGGACAAAAGAGCACCTATCCCCAGCGCCTGGCCCAGAATGTGGTAAAGGGGAGATCCCTGAATGACCACGTCCTTTCCCCGGGGAATCAGTTTTTCGCTCATCTTCCTTTGCTCGGAGGCACTCTCCAAAAAGAGGATTCCCGAGATGGGAATACCCTTGGGATACCCCGTCGTTCCTCCGGTGTAAAGTATTTCTGCGATATTTTCCCCATCCGGCCCTTTTGCCGGTAAAGGCGGGTGGCTCCCTTTCAGCAGACCCCGGAAGGTCAACACGTTTTTATCCAGACTAAATTTTCCCTCCGGAATTTTATCGTAAATCTTCCCGATCACCTTTTTCCACCAGGGCAAAAAATCGCCAATCGTACTCACAATTATTTTCTCCAGCCGGGTCTGGGGAAAGATCCTGCTGACGTAACCAAAATTGATATCCATGCAAAAAATGATTTTAGCGCCGCTGTCGTTGGCAATATAAATAAGATCCTGGGGTCCGTAAAAATGAGTCACCGGCACGGCCACCGCCCCGAGGCGCTGCAAAGCCAGCCAGATCACCATCCACTGAGGACAGTGAGGGAGGTAAATGATCGCCCGGTCCTGTTCTCCGATCCCCTCCCGGGAAAGGGCCCGGGCAAAACGTTCCGTTATTTCGTCCAGCTGGGCATAGGAAAGCTTTACTCCCAGGAAGATCAAGGCAGTGTGGTCCGGATTTTGTTTTGCCACTGCGCGAAAGGCTTCGTCAATCGTAGTGAAATTTTCCTGCATAAAGAACGGTCGCCTCCCTCTTAGCGTGCCTTCTTTCCACAACCGGTTAAGCCGGAGCGGACCAAAAGATGATCGGCATAAAGTACACGGTAAGCTAAGGACATCGTTATACCCCTGCCACTAAACGGTCTAAATCGTTCTTTTTTTATCTGCTTTCTTCGATGCCAAAGTAGGCCGCCCGCACTTCGGGGTTGTCCAGCAACTCGGCACCGGTCCCGCTCACGACCAGGGTGCCGTTTTCAATCACATAACCCCGGTCAATCACCGGCATCACCGGACGGGCGTACTGCTCGGCCAGTAAAATGGTCACTCCCTGCTTCCGGATCTCCCTTACCGCCCGGACTACCTCCTTTTGCATCGCCGGGCTTAAACCTAAAAGCGGCTCATCCATGAGCAGCAATTTCGGGCGCGCCACCAGGGCCATCCCGATGGCCACCATTTCCTGCTCTCCCCCGCTCAACATACCCGCTTTTTTTCTTTTCAGCCTTGCCAGCGGTGGAAAGAGTTCGTACACAAAATCGATCATTGCTTTTATTTCGCTGTCTTTGCGCATATATCCCCCCAACCGGAGGTTTTCTTCCACACTGTTGTCCCGAAAAACGGGGTGCCTTTCCCGGCACAGCACAACTCCTCTTTTCACGCGCTCGGCTGGTTTAATCGCGGAGATCTCCTCGCCGGCAAACTTAATTTCCCCCGCAATGGTGATCCGCTGACCGCCCTTCCGCAGCTCCCGGTGTTTCAGGTGCCACGTCAGACCGGCAATGGTGTTCAACAAAGTGGTTTTCCCGGCGCTGTTGGAGCCAAAAACGCCCACCACTTCCCCCGGCTGCACGGACAGGCTTAAATCATTGAGGGCAAGGGCGTTCTCGTAAAAAACGATCAGGTTTTTAACTTCCAGCACCTTCGGCCACCTCGCCTCCTAAATACGCTTCTTTTACTTCCGGGCTGCCCATCACCTCTTCGGGGGTTCCTTCCGCAATCTTCCGCCCGAAATTCAAAACGATCACTCTTTTAACCACCCTGAACAGCTCTTTCAGCCTGTGCTCAACCATAATCAACGTTTTTCCCTCGGCGCTGATCTTCTCGAGGAGGGGGAGGATACCGGCTACTTCCGACATGCTCATTCCCGAAAATAATTCATCCAAGATGATTAAATCCGGTTCAAGAGCCAGGCAGCGGGCCAGTTCCAGCCTTTTCAGGTAGCCGTGGGGAAGGGTGCCGGCCAGCTTGTAGGGGACAAGCGAATCCCGCTCAAACCCCACTTCCTCCAAAAGGTGAATGGCCACCTCGTCCCGGTCCCCGTATTTTCCCCCTTTCAGTCTTTTCGCCCGGGGAGAATACAAAGGGATAACCAGGTTCTTATAAACGGTCAGGTTGTAAAAGGGCCTGGCCATCTGAAAACTGCGGGCGATCCCGAGCGTCACCGCCTGGTAGGGAGGGATGCCGGTAATTTCCCTCCCGCGGAAAAAGACCCGTCCGCTGTCAGGCTTGACAAAACCGGTAATCAGGTTAATGAGGGTGCTTTTTCCCGAACCGTTCGGCCCGATAATGCCGAAAGTTTCGCCCGCCCGCAAAGTAAAGCTGACGCCGTCCACCGCCTTAACCCCGCCAAAGCTCTTGGATAGATCACTAACCTTTAAAATCGGCTCTTGCTCCATCGCTAACCTCCTCCATCGGGACCAGCCGCTCAAACTGGTGGTATTTTCGCTGGAGATAGTGAAAAATTCCCTCCGGCAGGCCGACAACAAAAATGACCAGAACGACGGAATAGATGACCACCCTCAAAGTGCCGAAGGCGCGCAGCACCTCGGAAAGCGGGACCAGGATAAAGGCGCCCAGCATGGCTCCGGCAAAAGAACCGATTCCTCCGAGGATCGCACTGGTCAGAGGTAAAATAGAGTAGTCCAGGGCAAAGGCCGGCATACCCACAAACTGGTAATGGTGGGTCAAAAAGGCACCGGCAAAAGCCGCCGGCAGTGCCGCCAGAAACACAGCCTGGGCTTTGTACCACTGGACGTTGATTCCGCCTGCCTCCACCGAACGGTCGTTGTCGCGAAGCGCTTTCAAGACCAGGCCGTAGTCGGTATCAAACATCCTCCGGAAGCCGAAAACACACCCCAGCGTAACCACGATCAGGATGTAAAGCTCAACAGTGATTCCCGACAGGGGCGGTAAAGAGCTTAAACCCTCCGTCCCCCCCAGAATCTTAGTCGCTTCAATCACGCGCATAAATAATAAAGGTAAGGCAAAGGTAATCAACCCAAAGTAGATCCCCCGCAATCTTAAAACGGGGTACAATAACAGGGTGCAGAAAACGGCGCCGGTTAGAGTTGCCGCCGGGATGGTAAAAAGGGGGGGCCAGCCCCAGCGCGTACTAAAAAAACCAGCCAGGTAGCCACCTACCCCGAAAAAGAGCGCCTGCCCCAGGGAGACCAGCCCCACTGAAGCCAGCAGGTCCCAGCTCACGGCCAAAAGGGCGATGATCAGGGTGATGAGCATGACCTTTTGCCAGTAAGTCCCCAAGAATAACGGAAGGGGCAGCAAAAAAAGAATCACCAACAGGCGGGGCAGGACCAGGTAGAGGATCTCCCGAAACGAAGAAAGGGCAAAGATATCGTCGGTCCTGGCCTTGATCCCCCGGTCCACCCTTTCTTTCCGGTAAGCCGTCTTCGCCATTAAACCCTCTCCTCCAGTTCTTTGAACTTGCCGAATAATCCCGACGGTTTAATCGCCAGGCCCAGCACGATCGCCGCCAGGTAAACTACCTCCGACCATTGCGGACCAAGGTAAGTGCTTGTGGCCACTACGGCATAGCCCAGAATAAGGCTCGCCACGATCAACCCGGCGGTGCTTTCCAGACCTCCCAAAACCGATACGGCCAGAGCGATCAGCAGTACATCATAGCCAATATTGATCGAAATAAGTCCCAAAGGCAAAATTACCAGGGCTGCCACCGCCGCCAGGGCCGAGCCCAAAGCCAGGCTTAAGCCGGCTGCCCAGTCGGACTCAATCCCTAAAGATAAAGCCGTGTATTCGTCCTGGGCCATTCCCCGCAAAGCCAGGCCGGTTTTCGTATGGTGGGAAAAAAACCATAGAAAGGCAGCCAAACTGGTTCCGATGACGATGATCAAAATCCGCTGGTAGTCCACATTCACGCCGGCAATGGCAATGCCTCCCTTTAGAAAAGGGGGAAGGTTAAACTCATACGTCACAAAACCCCGCCACCGGAAAAATTCAAGTATTGCCACACCCACCGCAAAAGTAGCAATCACTTCCGACAAAACGATCCCCCGGACGGGCATCAAAATCAGGCGGTAGATGACCGCCCCGATAAGCCCAACAATGACTATGGAGAAAAGCGCGGCCGACAAAAAAGGTAAACCCATGTTGTGCATAAATATCCAGGCCATATAGCCGGCAACAAGATAAAGCCCCCCGTGGGCAAAATTGGCCACCCCGCTCAACCCGAAGGTCAGACTGAAACCCAAAGAAGTCAGCATTAAAACCGCGCTGTTGACCATTCCATAGATCAGGACGCTGACCAAACTTCCTTCCATTTTTCACCTCTCCCGGATTTAAAGTGAGGAGCGTTCCCTGTAAACAGGGCCGCCCCTCCACAATTCACGCAGATCAAGACGACCGGCATCCGGTGCCGGATTTAAACCCGAATCCACCCGCCAGTTATTTCTTCATATATGGCGGCAGCTCAATTTCTCCTTCCGCCGCAGTCTCGGGGAATACCGGTACCCTTACCCCCGGGGCCTTCCACTGAAAAGCCGAACTGATCGCTGTTTCTTTCGGGTTCACGCCGTAAACCACCTGATGATCCTTATTAAATCTGATCTTGCCGATTACGCCGTCCAGGTCTGTTTTCTCCAGGGCGGCCACCAGTGCGTCCGGATCCAGGCTGCCGGCCCGCTCGATGGCGGCGGCCAGAACGTAAACAGCGTCATAGGAAGGTCCTGGACCGTGGCCGCTTAACTTCTGCCGGAGCTCTTCACCGTACTTCTTTCCGTAATTTTCGTTAAACTGCACCGATTTCGGAACCGCCTTGACCGGCATCGGCCCGATCTCAAAGAGGAAGTTGACCATGCCCTCTACTTCTCCCTCGAAGGTTTTCCAGGCCGTTCCGGGAGCCACCGGGCTGATAAAGCCCAGGATGAGGGCCGGCACCTGCATGGCCCGGGCCTGCTTGACCAGGACACCAGACTGGGGCATGTCGAAAATGGGAACGAGCAACTGGGCCCCTCCCGCCTTTGCTTTGTTCAGCGAGGAAGAAAAGTCCGCGGCGCCCGTAGGATAGGCGTCTTGACCAACCACTTCCCAGCCGTTTTCGCCGGCCCATTTGCTCAACGCGCCGGCGGTTGCCTTGGCCCACAGAACATCCTGGTGAACAAAGTAGACCTTTTTGAAGCCAAACTTCTTCCCGGCAAACTCCATGGTTTTGATCAGGTTACCGACTAAAAAGGGAGAATTCAGGCACGTGCGGAACATGTACTTATACTTGTCGTAGTTACCCGCGAGCTTTTTCTCAAATTCCGGGGTCATGGCAATCGTAGTGATGTAGGGAACTTTATATTTGGCGATGAGATCCATGGAGGAGAGGAGCACCTCCGAGCGGAAAGCACCCACCACGATGGCGTTGGGCTTCTTTTCGGTAATTAATTTCTCCAGGGCGGCCAGTGCGTCGTGGGTGGGGATACCCGGTTCGTGCTCGCGCGTATCAATGGAAACAACCTCCAGCGGCAGCTTTGCCCCGCCTACCGAAACCCCTCCCTGGGCATTAATCTCATCTACAGCCAGCTGCACTGCCCGCAGGGAATCGGCTCCCTCAATGGAACCAAGAGCTGTAGGCACTCCCAGGATAACCGGCTGCGCCGCCTTTTCTCCCGCTTTTTGCGGCTGTCCTCCCTGCTTGCCGCAACCGGCCGCCGCCACGGCAACCAAAAAAAACGCCAGTAAAACGAATGTCCAGACAGGCAAAGTCTTCTTTTTCATTGGTCAGAACCCCCTTCTTATATTAAAAAGGTTTTGTTGATCGTCATAAAAGCGAAAACCGCCTTTCATCCTGCCTTTTTCCATACTCCCCCCGTTTCAAATACCCCACCTTTTGCAAGCAACCCCAAACAACAGCCCGGCCGCGCTGTCTTTCCTCCCTTCCTCAGGTTTCTTAAAATTCACAAACAAAGACGCCTTGTGGTATTTAGAACTTTTTGCGCATTTATATTGCTTTCCTATTTTATTAAAAGTTCGGAGGAATTAAAAATTTCCCTTCTCTCGCCGGGTTCAAAAGTAGTTCAAGAAGGTTCAAGTTTTTGAACCGTTTCGGAAAAAGAGGGTGCGGTCATGAAGGTTATCTCCTTTCGGAATTAAACGGAATTCCTGTGGCCAACCCGGAGGTCTTTCAGCAATCCCTAAACTTTGGCCTTGACTGGCGCTTTTTTGACCCTTTGCAGACAAAGGGGATTTGAACGCGACCAAAAATTTTTACAACTAAACAAAAAGGCAGGCACCGGCAAGTTTTCCATTTCCCCAGAG
>JBFMEJ010000049.1:0-8242 GCA_040753275.1 Bacillota bacterium | reverse complement strand
ACCACCACGCTTTCGCCGCTTTCCAGTTCGACCTGGTATTTCTTGCCTAAACCGGGGAGTTCCGCTTCTTTAATGCCGCCCATCTCGTCCCTCCCTCGCTAATTGATCATCGTGAACCATTCCTGGTGAGAACGTCAATCCGCATGAGCAACTCCACATATAGTATGGGGTCCGTTTAGCGCCGGATTGCTTTGCGCACCGCGGCGGCCAGGTGGCGGGCCGTTAAGCCGTATTTTTCCATGAGCTCGCCGGGCTTGCCCGATTCGCCGAAAACGTCCGGGATGCCCACCCTGTAGACGGGCACGGGGTAATGTTCGCATACCGTTTCGGCCACCGCCGACCCCAGGCCGCCGATCACACTGTGCTCTTCCGCGGTGACGATTGCCCCGGTTTCTTTAGCCGCGCTGATGATTGCTTCCGTGTCGAGGGGCTTGATGGTGTGGATGTTGAGAACCCGCACGCTGATTCCCTCCCTGGATAGTTCTTCAGCCGCCGCCAGGGCTTCGGCCACCATCACCCCGGTGGCGATGATGGCAGCGTCGCCGCCTTCCCGCATGATCACCGCTTTGCCGGGTTCAAAGACAAAATCTTCGCCGTGCAGCACGGGAACGGCGGCCCGCCCCAGCCGGATGTACACCGGGCCTTTAATTTCGGCCGCCGCCATTACTACTTTTTTAGTTTCCACAGCGTCGGCGGGGACGAACACCGTCATGTTGGGGACGGCCCGCACCAGGGCGATGTCTTCGACGGACTGGTGGGTGGCGCCGTCCTCGCCGACGGTAATCCCGGCGTGGCTGGCGCCGATCTTGACGTTCAGTTTCGGGTAGGCGATGCTGTTGCGCAGCTGGTCGAAGGAACGGCCGGGGGCGAAAACGGCAAAGGTGCTGCAAAACGGAATCTTTCCGGCCGCGGCCAGCCCCGCCGCCGTGCCCAGCATGTTCTGCTCGGCAATGCCCATGTTAAAAAAGCGCTCCGGGAAGTGTTTTTTAAAGTTAATTGTTTTGGTGGATTTGGAAAGATCGGCGTCCAGCACCACGACGTCCGGATTTTCCCGGCCCAGTTCCACCAGGGCTTCGCCGTAGGCTTCGCGGGTAGCAATCTTTTGCATTTTCTCACCTCTCACATCTCAACTCGGCCAGGGCTTTTTCGGCCTGCTCCGGTTTGGGCGCCGTGCCGTGCCAGTCCACCTGGTTTTCCATGAAGGAGACGCCTTTTCCCTTGCACGTTTTGGCGACGATCATCTGGGGTTTTCCCTTAACCTGCCGGGCTGCCTCGACTGCCTTGATGATTTGCCCGATGTCGTGGCCGTCGATTTCCTGAACGTCCCACCCGAAGGCCCGCCATTTATCGGCCACCGGTTCGGGGGACATTACTTCGGTGATGGGCCCGTCGATCTGCAGGCCGTTGTAGTCCAAAAAGGCGGTGACGTTGTCCAGCCGGTAGTGCGCCGCCGCCATGGCGGCTTCCCACACCATCCCCTCCTGGATTTCGCCGTCGCCCAGCAAAACGAAGACCCGGTAGTCCCGGCCGTCCAGTTTCGCCGCCAGGGCCATGCCGTTGCCCGCCGACAGGCCCTGGCCCAGGGAGCCGGTGGAGACTTCCACCCCGGGCAGGCTTTTCATATCCGGGTGGCCCTGCAGGCGACTGCCCAGCTTGCGCAGGGTAAGCAGTTCTTCCACCGGAAAAAAGCCCCGTTCGGCCAAGGCGGCGTAGAGCAGCGGCGCGGCGTGCCCTTTCGAAAGAATAAACCGGTCCCGGTCCGGCCAGGCGGGGTTTTGGGGGTCGATGCGCAGGAGGTGAAAATAAAGCGCGGTAACAATATCGGCGGCCGATAAAGAGCCGCCCGGGTGGCCGGAACCAGCCGCCGCGGTCATTTTGATGATGTGGGCGCGAATTTGCCTGGCCTTGTCCTCCAGCCGGGCGATTTTCTCCTGTTCGATTGTTTGTTCCATTTTGTGCTTGAAGGCTGACCTCCCTTTTTACTTCCGGTATTGCTTGAACCCTTCTCCCAAAACTTCGTGTACGTCGGCCAGGATGATGAAGGCCCGGGGGTCTATCTCGTAGACCAGGTCTTTCAGCCTGGTTACTTCCGCCCGGTTCACCACCACCAGCAGCACTTCCCGCGGCCGGCCGGTATACATACCCCGTCCTTTTAAGGCGGTGGCGCCGCGGTTTAAATCTTTGATCACCGACCGGGCGATCCGGTCGCTTTCTTCGGAGATGATCCAGAACGCTTTGGTATAGCTGATCCCCTCCTGGACCAGGTCGACCAGCCAGGCGGTGATGAAAATGGTAATCAGGGCGTACATGGCCAGTTCCCAGGAATGAAATGTAAATCCTGCCGCCAGGACCACCAGGCCGTCCACCAGAAATAAAAGCTGACCGACGTTGGCGCCGGTATAGGTGCGCAGGATGGCGGCGGCCAGATCCGTGCCGCCGGTGGTTCCCCGGTAGCGAAAGACGATGCCCAGCCCCAGCCCGACCAGGGCGCCGCCGAAAGCGCTGGCCAGCAGGGGGTCCCGCGTGGCGACGGGCAGGTAAGGGGCCAGGGCATCTACAAACAGAGACAGGCTTATCGTACCATACAGGGAACGGAAACCAAACTTCAGCCCCAGGCGGTAAGTGCCCAGCAAAAACAGGGGCACGTTTAAAGCCAGCATGGTCATGCCCACGGGCAGGCCGAGGAGGTAATGCACGATCGTGGCGATTCCGCTCACCCCTCCGGCGGCAATTTTATTGGGCACCAAAAACAGGTCCAGCCCCAGGGCAAGCAAGAATACCCCGGTGGTTACGCCCAGAAATTCAAATATTGCGCCCAGCGCGCGCTGCCGCCGGCTTTTCACGGGGGGCCCACCCCTGTTCCTTGACCTTTGCCTTCAGGTAGGCGGAAATAAAGAGATCTATTTCGCCGTCCATGACGGCGCCGACGTTGCCCGTTTCCACGCCGGTCCGGTGGTCTTTGACCAGACTGTACGGGTGAAAAACGTACGAACGAATCTGGCTCCCCCAGGCGATTTCCGTCTGCTCCCCGCGCAGGGCGGCTAATTCCGCTTCTTTCTTTTTTAACTCCAGGTCCAGCAGTTTTGCCTTCAATATTTTCATGGCGGTGTTGCGGTTGGAAATTTGCGACCGTTCGCTCTGGCACTGGACGACGATTCCCGTCGGCAGATGGGTGATCCGGACCGCGGAATCGGTTTTGTTGACGTGCTGGCCGCCAGCGCCGCTGGAACGGAAGGTATCGATGCGCAAATCTTCCGGATTGATTTCTACTTCCAGTTCGTTTTCCACATGCGGCAGGACGTCCACCGAGGCAAAGGAGGTGTGCCGCCGGCCGCCGGCGTCAAAAGGGGAAATCCGGACCAGCCGGTGCACTCCCTTTTCCGCCCGCAGGTACCCGTAGGCCCACTTTCCCGTCACCATCAGGGTGGCGCTTTTGATCCCCGCTTCGTCGCCGGGCAGTAAGTCGACTATTTCTACCTTGTAGCCTTTATCTTCCGCCCAGCGATTATACATGCGCAGCAGCATCTGCACCCAGTCCTGGGCTTCGGTTCCGCCCGCACCGGCGTGCAGGGACAAAATGGCCGCTTCCTGGTCGTAGGGGCCGCTTAAAAACACCTGCAGTTCCATTTGCTCCACGCGGCTGCGTAAAGTTTTCAGCTCCCCGGCGGCTTCCCGGGCGATTTCCGGGTCATCTTCCTCTTCGCCCACAGCCAGCAGGACCGCCAGGTCTTCGTGGCTCCGGGCCAGTTTTTGAAAGGCTTCCACGGTTTCCTTCAGGCCGGCCAGTTCCTGCGTGATTTGCTGGGCTCTTTCCTGGTCGTTCCAGAAGCCGGGCTGGAGCATCTGCTCCTCCAGCCGGGCGATCTCCTGCTCTTTTTGTTCGATGTCAAAGAGAAACCCTCAATTCTGCGAGGCGTTTGCCGATTGCTTCGAGCTCGCGGCTCAGTTCTGCGTACATGTTTCCATTCGCTCCTTTCAAGATAGCTTCTGCCATCATTTCTCATCGGGCTGGAATTGTCCGGCTCGCTCCGATGCTCCGGGTCGACCGGACATCAGCTTGCCGCGGAGCGAACCAGGCAGCGCTGCAAAATGCGCGCGGTACGTTAGCTTTTTAGCCTCCACGGGCTAAACGGCGATTACTGTTGGAATCTTTGCATCTTGTTATCTGCGCGTTTCGCGCTGCCGGTTCGCTTGCCGCGGCTGCGCTGTGTCCGGTTCCCGACCCTCCGCATATGTCGCTCGCCCGGACAAATTCCAGCCCTATTTTCATCCTTTATGGAGAGGAGGAAAGTCCTCATAGGCAACTCCTCAAAAAATGTCAGGCACAAAGTTCACAGGTACAAAGTGATTTTTCTTTGGTGTCTTATAATCTCTATTCCTTTCCTTCCTGTGCCTCTATCCCTTATTTAAATCGCTCTCTCCCTTTGTGCCTTTTTCACTTTCTCCCTGGTCAGCTGGCCGCCCGCCCGCAGCACTTTTTATATTTTTTCCCGCTGCCGCAGGGGCAGGGGTCGTTGCGGCCGATTTTGCTTTCCCTTTTTACCGGCTGCCGCGGACCCTCGTCCTGGTAGCGGTTTTCCACCATCTGACGCTTTTGCGGCTGCGGTGTCTGGACGATGTTTACCCGGTAAAGGTAGCGGACCACATCGTCCTGAATGCTGGCGACCATGTTCTGAAACATCTCGTAGCTTTCAAATTTATATTCGATCAGCGGATCCTTCTGGCCGTAGGCCCGCAGACCGATGCCCTCCCGCAGTTGATCCATGGCGTCCAGGTGGTCCATCCATTTATCGTCGACAATTTTCAGGAGCAGGACGCGCTCCAGTTCGCGCATCGTCTCCGCGCCCAGTTCCGCTTCCCTTTGGGCGTAAGCCTGGTAAGCGCGTTCGAGCAGGTCCTCTTTAATCTTTTGCCGGCCCATTTCGGCAAAATCCTCCGGGGTCAGCTCATGGTTGGGCAAAAACAGCTCCCGGGCCGTTTTAAGCATGGCCTCCAGGTCCCATTCTTCTTCGTGCACCCCTTCGGGGCAATAGGTATCGACCGTCCTTTCGACCACCTCTTGAATCATCGGCCGGATGATTTCCGGCAGGTTTTCCCCCGTCAGCACCTGGCGCCGCTGGCGGTAGATGATCTCCCGCTGCTGGTTGATCACGTCGTCGTACTGCAGGACGTGCTTGCGGATGTCGAAGTTGCGGTTTTCCACCCGCTTTTGTGCCGTTTCAATGGAGCGTGTAATCAGGTTGTGCTCGATGGGCATATCTTCCTCAATGCCCAGGCGGTCCATGATCCCGGCGATGTTGTCCGAACCGAAGAGGCGCATTAAATCGTCTTCTAAGGAGCTGAAAAACTGCGTGGAGCCGGGGTCGCCCTGCCGGCCGGCGCGGCCGCGCAACTGGTTGTCGATGCGCCGGCTTTCGTGCCGCTCCGTGCCGATAATGTGCAGGCCGCCCAGGGCGACCACTTTCTGATGTTCCTCGCTCGTAATTTTCTTGTATTTTTCCAGGAGCTCCCGGTAAAGGGACTGCACCCGGGCATCATCCAGACTTGCGGTCATGCTGTTCCCGCTGTTCCTGTTGTTCCCGGTGTTTGCCTCATTTGCGTTATGTGCTTCGTTATATTCTTCGTTTTCTTTATATTTATCCCCTTTGCTCCCTTTATCCCCTTTATTTCTTTTGCCGCCGTTGCCCCCGCTGCCCCCGTTGTTCAGGAGGCTTTTCAGCTCCGCCTGGGCCAGGAACTCCGGGTTGCCGCCCAAAAGGATGTCCGTGCCGCGCCCGGCCATGTTGGTGGCGATGGTCACCGCCCCCAGGCGGCCGGCCTGGGCGACAATTTCGGCCTCTTTGTCGTGGTACTTGGCGTTGAGCACCTGGTGGGGGATGCCTCTTTTTTTGAGCATCTGGCTCAAAATCTCCGACTTTTCAATGGAAATGGTACCCACCAGCACCGGCTGGCCGGTGGCGTGGCGCCGGGCGATTTCCTCCACCACCGCCTGAAACTTGGCTCTTTCCGTTTTGTAAATGACGTCCGGCAGGTCCCGGCGGATCATCGGCATATTGGTGGGGATGACCACCACGTCCAGCTTGTAGATCTTGCGAAATTCCTCTTCCTCGGTGGCGGCGGTGCCGGTCATCCCGGCCAGCTTCTCGTACATCCGGAAATAGTTTTGGAAAGTAATCGTGGCCAGCGTCTGGGACTCCCGCTCGATACGCACCCCTTCCTTGGCCTCGATGGCCTGGTGCAGCCCTTCGCTGTAGCGGCGGCCGAACATGAGCCGGCCGGTGAATTCGTCCACGATGATCACCTGGCCGTCCTTCACCACGTAGTCCCGGTCGCGCCTCATCAGGGCGTGCGCCTTCAAGGCCTGGTACAGGTAGTGGGTCAGCTCGATGTGGCGGTCGTCGTAAAGGTTTTCCACCTTGAGCATTTTTTCCACCTTGGCCACGCCTTCTTCGGTCAGCGCCACCGTGTGCGCCTTTTCGTCCACAGTGTAGTCCTTGTCTCGCGTCAGGCGCGGGACCAGGCGGGCGAAGGTGTAGTACAGATCGGTGGCTTTCTCGGCCTGGCCGGAAATAATCAGCGGCGTCCGGGCCTCGTCGATGAGGATGCTGTCCACCTCGTCGACGATGGCGTAATGCAATTCCCGCTGCACCAACTGGTCGGGGTGCAGGGCCATGTTGTCCCGCAGATAGTCGAAGCCGAACTCGTTGTTGGTGCCGTAGGTGACGTCGGCAGCGTAGGCGCGTCGGCGCTCCGCGGCGTCCAGCCCATGGACGATGAGCCCGACGGAAAGGCCTAAAAATTTATAGATCCGGCCCATCCACTCGCTGTCCCGGCGGGCCAGGTAGTCGTTTACGGTTACCACGTGCACCCCGCGGCCGGTCAAAGCGTTTAAGTAAACGGGCAGGGTCGCCACCAGCGTTTTTCCTTCGCCCGTTTTCATTTCGGCGATGCGCCCCTGGTGCAGGACGATGCCGCCCATCAGCTGGACGTCGAAATGGCGCATTTCCAGCACCCGCCGGCTGACCTCGCGGACCACGGCAAAAGCCTCCGGGAGCAGTTCATCCAGCGTTTCGCCGCGCTCCAGGCGCGCTTTAAATTCCCTGGTTTTGGCCTGAAGGTCCGCGTCGAAAAGCGCCGCCACCTCCGGCTCCAGGGCGTTGATTTGCTGCACCGTCCGCTCCAGCCGTTTAATTTCCCGCGCGTTATCATCAAGCAAATTACGCAGTATTTTCAGCATCAAAAATCACCTTCCCGGAGCGAAGAAAAAACCTTCCCCGTCCTTATCTCTTCCTTATCTCTATGTAATGGTGTCTTTGCCGGAATCAATTTCCTGACCTTTTCGCAAACTCATTTTCGCACACTTAATTGTAACATTTGTTTTTGGAAGATACAAGGGTTGGGGCGAAAGACACCGAAAGACCCGGGGGCGGAAGAACATGGGGGCGGAAAGGTCCCGGGGCGGAAATGCCCGCGCCTCCAATTTTGTAGCTGTAAAATAAAAGTGGGGGATCACCAGTAATCTCCAGGGAGAAAAAGAAGGAGTTTTCCTCCGGGGAAAAGAAGAAAACCTCCAATGCAACTTAGCCAAAACCACAAAGGAGGTTTCTTCTGATGAATACTGCACCCCAACTCCAGACAGCTCCCGACTATCTGAAAGAAAGCCCGTGGCTGCGGGAAAAAAGGGTGAGTACCCTCCTTACCAGTGTACTCGCTGGGAGGTTAAATTTCAATACCCTGGAGAAAGAACTATTTACCATCGCTCGGGATTACCTGATGCAAATGCTAAGAGCTGTCTTAGAACACCTTGATCAACTGATCCTTTACTCTGCTAAACGAGAGGGATGGGAAGTTGCAGATATAAAAGAGCGTACCCTGGGAACCACCTTGGGCCTGCTTACCTACAACCGACGTTACTACAAAAAACGCACCTTAAGTGGGGCTTACGCCTACACCTTTTTGCTGGATGAACTCCTGGGGATTCCGCCCAAAGCCCACGTTTCTCCCCGGGTAAACGAACTGGCGGTGATGCTCGCGGCCGAACAAACCTACCGTAAGGCGGCCGAAACGTTAGAGCTTTTCGGGATCCCGATCAGCCACGAAACCATTCACCAGGACGTCCAGATAGCCGGCGAGCACCTCAAAAAATGGGACGCCGAAACAGCCTTGGACCATACCGGAAAAAGGGTTGTTCCCCTGTTAATCATTGAAGCGGACGGGGCGAGGGTGAAACACCAACGCCGGA
>JBFMEJ010000048.1:0-8267 GCA_040753275.1 Bacillota bacterium | reverse complement strand
GGGGAAAGTTGAGTCAAAAACCGCATAGTCTTTTCCGCCAGCAGGAGGTATCTCCCGGCGGCCGGCTCGTCTGCTCTTCCCGGGCGGCCGGTCCGGCTGCGCAAACAGTTCTCCAGGACGGTCAGGGCCGTTTGGATAACCGCCGGCTCGTGGTTTTTTTCCGGCCGGCCGCACGGCGAACTGGAGCCGGCCAGCGCAATCAGGTTCAAGAGCGCCCAGGCCGGGCCGCGGCCGGCCGGCCGGCGCCACAGTGCGAGGGCCCTTTCCTTCGCCGTCCGGTAATCTTCCTGGAGGATCAGGGCGACGATTTCATCAATTACCGGAAAGGGGCCGGTGCAAACGTCCTCTTCCCGGGGAACCCGGTCCAGGAGGGCAAGGGCTTCCCCCCACCGCCCCGCGTAGACGCAGAACCGGGCCAGAAGCCGGGCGCGGCCCGCTTCCGGTGAACCGGCGTCCGGGGGAGCGGCCTCTGGAGGGCCTGTGTTCGAAGGGTCGGCAGGCGGGGGAGCGACCTTCGCAAAACCGTCGTCGGGAGGGCCAATATTTAAAGGAACGGCGCCCGGGGAGCCTTTTTCCAGGCAGGCGCAGGCCAGATCCGGATAGCCTGCCTCAAAGAACAGCCCGGCCAGCGTTGCGGCCTGCCGGGGGTGGTTTAAGTACCCCGCCGCTTTGAAGTGGTGAAAAGCTCCCCGTGGCCCTTTCCCGGCCAGGCAGAGCAGGAACAAATTGTAAAGCGGGTAGATAAACTCCTGATTCACCGCCAGGGCCTGTTCGTAACAGTCCTGCGCTTCTTTCCGGGCGCCCAGTTTCTCGTGGCAGGAACCCAGGTGGTAAAAGGCCAGAAAGCTTTCCGTGCCGTTGGTGTGGCTGAAGAGGGGCGGCGGCGGGCCGAGCCGGAGGGCTTCGGCAAACCACTTGACCGCAACGGCATATTCCCCTTTTGTCTCGAACAAAAGACCAGCATCAAAAAACAGATCGGTATAAAAAGGGTACCGCTGGCTTTCTTCCAGGCAAAGGCAAATTGCTTCGTCCAGCCTTCCCAGGGCCTTTAAACAGGCCGCCAGGAAACGTACCGCCGGGGCGCGGAACAAAATGTGTCCATCCGTCAGCCGGGCGCAGGCCTCTTGAAAGCAGGGCAGCGCCCGGGCGGCTTTCCCCAGGCCCAGCCACTCCACCCCCAGGTAGTACTGAAGAAACGGGTTGGCCGGGTCCGCTGACAGCGCCCGGCGCAGCAAGGCCAGGTTCCGCCCCCTTTTGCGGTTCCGCTCCTTAGCGGAGAGCGGCTTGTGCCAGATTACCGGGGCCCCGGCGATGCTCACCGCTTCCGGGCAGCGCACTATCACCTGCTCGTGAATGCGGCCTTGAAAGCGGTATTCGGCCTTGTTTCGAAAGAGCCTTAACACGAGAAACCGGCTGAAATCACCGCCAGGTTCCGGACCCCTGGAGTGGAGTGGCAGGAAAAAGGCTTCGCGGCCGCCGGGAGCGTTTACCAGCGTCCGCAGATCACCGCCGGTAGTGTCCAGTTCCTCGTCGGCATCCAGGGAGAGAACCCACCGGCTTTTCGCCCGGTCCAGGGCATAATTCCGGGCGGCGCTGAAATCGCCCCGCCAGGGGTAATGGTAAACCTGGCCGGTGTAGCGGCGGGCGATCTCCACCGTCCGGTCGGTGGAACCGGTATCCACGATCACGATTTCGTCTACCGCGTCCCTGGCGCTTTCCAGGCAGGCGGGCAGGTTCGTTTCTTCATTGCGCACAATCATCACTAAAGCAATCGTCGGTTTCATTCTTCCTGCCCGGCCTCCTCCTCCAAAAGCCGGCGGAAAACCGGCGCGTCCGGGTACCTGCTGACTGCTTCCCGGAGGAGGTCTTGCCGCATTTGCCCGTAAAGCTTGATTAGCTTGACGTAAGCGCGCGGCTCGCCGGGAGCCAGCGCCAGGACCTGCCGGTAAAGGCCGGCAGCCTCGCGGAGGGCGTTTTGGCGTTCCTTGATTTCGGCCAGCGCAAACAGTGTCCCGGCACATTCCGGATTACCCTCCAGGTAAAGGTGCAGGTACTGTTCCGCCGTCTCCAGGAAGCCGTACCGGAAAAACAGGCGGCCGACGTCCCCGGCATGCTTTTTCAGGCACTCCCGGGAAACGCCGCCCAGCAGCGCCTCGGCGCGTTCCTTCTCCCCCAGGTCGAGGGCGCGCTGGACAATGTCCAGCAGCAGCGCAATTCCTTCATCGCCCAGGACAACCCCCGGGCCGGACCTTCTCCGCCGCCCCAACGCATCCCTCAGCAGGGCCACCACCGCCCCCGTATCTTTCGTCAAGCCGAGGGCAAGCAGCTCTTCCGCGAGCATCCTGGTCCGGCGGCGGTTACCCTGCAGCCAGAAGCACAAAATTTTATTCAGTTTGGCCAGCGGGAAAAGGCGGTGGCCGGAAGCAAAGCCGTCTAAAATGCGCAGGGCTTCCAGAAAGCGCCTCTGCTGGATCAGGCAGATGGCTTTCCACAGCAGCATTTCCGGCGGGGCTTCCGGTCCCGGGGGAAGGCCCCGCTCCAGGTATTCCAGAGCCAGCCGGTAAGCAAACTGCCGGAAAAGAATCTGCCCCATCATCAGGTTGGCCTGCGGGGTGCAGAATTCGCAGAGCTGCTCCAGGCACCTCCGGGCGTAGTCCGGATCTTCCCGCGGTTCCAGCAGGCGGACGATGTTTTCCAGAGCGGGGGTAAACTGCGGGTTGTCCTGCAGGCTCAAGACGTAGCAGCGCATGGCTTCTTCGTTGTTTAAAAAAACTTCTGCCAGTTGACCCAGTTGATAATAAGTGCGAAAACCCCGCGTTCCGCCAAAGGGAGCGTAGTAAGCGGGCTGCTCGGGCATGGCCAGGGCTTTTTGAAAGAATTCGTAAGCCCGGGCGTAATGCTTCTGTTCGTAGCTGAGCAAACCCCCGTAATAATACAGGTCGGCGTAATTGGGAAACAGCCGCAGGCCCTGCTGGACGATTTCCAGGGCCTGTTCGGGCCGGCCGGCGGCGTGGTAGGCCAGGACAATGTAGCGCAGCAGCTTCGGCAGGTAGATCGTCTGCGGATCGATTCCGCCGGCCGCCCGGACCAGTTCCGCCGCCGCTTCCGCATACCTCTCCGCGCGGTACAGCTCTACCCCGTAGTGGTAGCGCAGCAGGCGGTTGTCCGGGCACCGCGCCAGCTCCTGCTGGAGCAAGGCCAGGTTCCGGTTCTTTTTATCCTTTTCCTCGATCTGGCGGTCCAGGTAGCCGTAGTGGAAGATCACCAGATCTTCGGCCACCTGGTACCTGGCCCGGCTGTTCCTTTCCAGGATAACGTCGACGATTTGCTCGTGGATGGCCCCGCGAAAGCGGTAGTCCGGCCGGTTCCGGAAAAGGCGGAAGACCAGATCAGGGCACTGCTCGATCCATCCTTCATTACCCAGGTAGTTGATGATCTTCACGAAATACCCTTCCACATTTTCGTCGCCGGTTGCCCTGCGCAGGGCCTCCCTGCTTTCCCCGGCCAGCTCCTCGTCCGCGTCTAAAAAAATGATCCAGTCCCCTGTGGCTGGTTCCAGCGAGGCGTTGCGCGCGTCGCTGAAGCTGCCGTTCCAGGGGAACGGGCGAACCAGGGCGCCGAACTCCCTGGCGACCCGGACGGTGCCGTCGGTGGAACCGGTGTCCACCACAATAATTTCGTCCACCACCCCGGCCACGCTTTGCAGGCACCGCCGGATATTCTTTTCTTCGTTCCGGGCAATCATACACAGACTGATCCTGTTCCCCATCAGACAACAAACCTCGATCCTGTTTTACTTTTTTTGTTAATTTATGCATTTCACCTGGAACCTTCCACTTGGAATTGAATATTTTATATCAACCGTTAATATTTACCATTTCATTTTAAAGGAGGATGACGGGACAGTGCCAAACTACAAAATTTTCCAAGACAACCCGGACAAAGCGCGCATCAAAATTTTCGGCAGTCAGGACGTAGCTCTAAACACCGATACGTCAGGCAACCTGGGTATCACCAGCACCGGGCTGGCGATTACCGCCCCGGCCAACGGCCTGACGGTAACGGCGCCGGCCGAGGGATTGGCGATCACCCCGCCGGCAGGAGGATTAAGTATTACTCCCCCAACCAACGGCCTGGCCATCACCAGCACCGGGCTGGCGGTAACCGCTCCCACGAACGGTCTTCTAGTCACTGCCCCGGCCAGCGGTTTATCGATTACCCCGCCAACCGGCGGCTTGAGCATCACCCCGCCGACCGCCGGTTTGGCCATCACCAGCACCGGGCTGGCGGTAACCGCTCCCACGAACGGTCTTCTAGTCACTGCCCCGGCCAGCGGTTTATCGATTACCCCGCCAACCGGCGGCTTGAGCATCACCCCGCCAGCAAACGGCCTGGCCATTACCAGCACCGGGCTGGCCGTGCTCACGAACCTGACTACCACGGACGTATCGGCAACCAGGGCTGGCGTCACAGCTACGGCCGGCAGTCCCGATGTAACTTATACCGTTTTGAACTTGCGCACCTGGTCGTTTGGGGTCGTCAACGCCTCCACCACCATTGCTCCCGCCACCGTCAAACTGCAGATCAGTCCGGACGGCACCAGCTGGCTCGACGAAGCCGGCCCGGTTACCCTGAACACTGGGGACGTAACCAGCCTGGTTTCGAGCATTTTCCTGAAATACGCCCGCGTCTACTACGCCGCCGTGAACTCAGCCAGCGCCGTGACCCTGAACATCTTTTTCCAGGGACAGAGCTAAGTTCCAGGGGGAAGACCGCGGTTCCCCCGTGGTCTTCCCGCCCCCCTACACAAATATATAATGCAATGCTGCCCGGTTTTTGCCGAAAGACAAGCAGTGCCTGGTCGACCCGGGTTTCACCGGAATGTCAATTGCCTTGTACTGAATTACCTTGTACTGAATTCAGCAACATATGGAGCATTTGGATCAGATAAGAATACAATAACAGTGAGGACTCAAGATGAAAACAATCATCACCAGGAAGGGGCCTGCCAATAATCCTCCAACTCTTGTCCGACTTAACTTCACCTCAATCAACAGAAGATAAAATAGTTAACTGGTGCTGAGTGCCGGGTTGGTGCTCCAAAAAAAGCGGCATAGGGCCTAATTCCTATCCCCTATCCCCTATTTCCTAATCCTTAATCCCTAATTCCTGTATTGCCAGGGAGGTGCAAGTCCATGCAAAAAGCTGGCCTGACGCGGGAGGGAATAAAAAGCGGCGTGGTGGGATTTTCTCTGGGTTCCCTACTGGGCGCATTGGTCATTTTCTTTTGCACCCGCAAACAGGACAAATGCACCCCCGGCTGCCGCGAACCAGCGTTCAGGAGTGTTATGGAACGCAACCTGATTGCCCGGGACCGGGAAAGCCACAGCAAAACCATCGACATCTCCCGGGTCCGGACCTTTTCTTTTTTGGCCCGCAACGACGGCCCCTATTCCGCAGTGGTTCAACCGGAACTGAGCCCGGACGGAATCACCTGGGGTTCCTTCGGAGAGCTGCCCTACATAATTAAACCCGGGGAGAGCCACCTTTTTGTCCCGCAATATTTCCTGCGCTACGCCCGCCTGAAGTTCCGGAGCAAAAGACCCGGCTTCGACACGTTCATTACCGTTTGGTTCCAGGGGCAGAGTTAAGCAGTGCTTAGATTTAACCAAGAGGGAAAAAGCCTGTACGCCTGAGGGCTTTTTTCTTTTGCTTTTTGATTGACCCGTAAAATTTGACAGGATTTTATATTCGCAAGTCGAAATACAATATCAGAAGGGAAAAAGAAAAGTGCAGGGAGTCCACATGCAATTCATTCTCGACCGGCTGGCCAACCGAAAGCCTGGTATTATGGATGAGGACAATTTTTTTGTTTCGGCGGTTTTGCTGCCTTTAATTGAAAGAGAAGGCGGTCTTCACGTACTTTTTGAAGTACGCGCCGAAAACCTGAAAATTCAACCAGGAGAGATCTGCTTTCCCGGCGGCCGCGTGGAACCTGAGGAGCGCCGAAATCCACAGGTCGCAGCCGTCCGGGAAACGGTGGAAGAACTGGGCATCCTGACGAAACACGTACGGGTGCTCGGCCAGCTGGACATCCTTCCCACCCCCCAGGGAAGGCTGGTTTACCCTTACGTAGGGGAAATTTTGACCGGGAATTTTAACCCCAATCCGGAAGAAGTAGCCGAAGTTTTTACAGTTCCGGTCGAATTTTTCTTGACTCATCCCCCGGGCGTTGCCACCACCGAGGTGGCCACCCGGTACAGCGGCGACTTTCCTTTTGCGAAAGCCCCTCCGGGTTACCGGCCCCAGTGGCAGAAGCGCTGGTCGTTTCCCGTCTATTACTTTGAACACGGCAAATATTTTATCTGGGGGATTACGGCGAAAATCCTTCACAGCTTTCTCGTGCTTTGCTGGCCGGAATACCCCTTTTGCCGTAGATAGCCGTCTATAGCCGCTACCCCCTTTTGTTTTTAGCGCCCGCGCCCGGCAATCCGTCCGGGTGCGCGCCTTGACAGGAAGGGGCGCCTTTGTTAAGATCAGGATGGCACAAATCCAGAAAAATGCTATCTTTTTGACGGGGAGAGAATTTCCATTTGACCTACGACGTGATTATTGCCGGAGCGGGGCCGGCAGGCATCTTTACGGCCCTCGAACTGGTTAAAAATAAACAAAACTTAAGAGTGCTCATCCTGGAAAAAGGGAAGGATCTGGAGAAAAGGATTTGTTTGTCCAGAGAAAAGAAGAATAACTGTTTCCATTGCAACCCCTGCGCCACCATTTGCGGGTGGGGCGGCGCCGGCGCCTTCAGCGACGGGAAGCTGACCCTGTCCCCGGAAATCGGCGGGAGCCTGGAGCAATATATTGGCGAATCGTCGCTGCAAGAATTAATTAATTATATCGACGATCTTTACCTCCAGTTCGGCGCCCCCAAAAACATCTACGGACTTGAGCAAACCGAAAAAATCCGCGAATTTCAACACAAGGCGGCGCAGGCCGAACTAAAGTTAATTCCGGTGGCCATCCGCCACTTGGGCACCGGGCGCTGCAAAGAAATTTTACAGCGCATGCAGGATTATTTAACGGAGCGCGGCGTGGAAATCCGTACTTCCTGCCCGGTGGAATCGGTTTGGACAGAGACGGGCCGGGTGAAAGGGGTAGTCACCGCCGGAGGAGAAAAAATTTCCGCCAGGCACGTCGTCCTGGCGCCCGGCCGCGAGGGAGCCGAATGGCTGGCCCGGGAAGCACGGCGGCTGGGGCTGCGCACGGAGGTTAACCCGGTGGATATCGGGGTGCGGGTGGAAGTTCCCGCCGCGGTAATGGAGCCGCTGACCAATGTTTTCTACGAATCCAAGTTTATTTACTATTCCCGGGCTTTTGACGATAAAGTGCGCACTTTTTGCATGAATCCGTACGGGGAAGTGGTACTGGAAAACATCGACGGGCTGGTGACGGTCAACGGCCACAGCCACGCTTATAAAAAGACGAACAACACTAACTTTGCCGTGCTGGTCAGCAAAACGTTCACCGAGCCGTTTAAGGAGCCCATCGCCTACGGCCGCTACGTGGCCAGCCTGGCCAACCTGTTGAGCGGCGGGGTGATCGTTCAGCGGCTGGGGGATTTGATTGAAGGGCACCGGAGCACGCCGGAAAGGATGAAAAAGTGCCTGACCACTCCTACGCTGGCCCAGGCGACGCCGGGAGACTTGAGCCTGGTCTTCCCGTACCGCCATCTGGTGGCCATCGTGGAGATGCTGAAGGCCTTGAACGAGGTCGCCCCGGGTGTGTATTCCCGTTATACTTTGCTTTACGGTGTGGAGGTAAAATTTTATTCCTCCCGCCTGGCCCTGACCAACTCTTTGGAGACGCAGATCCAAAACCTGTTCGCCGCCGGCGACGGCGCCGGCGTAACCCGAGGTCTGGCCCAGTCGTCAATATCGGGAGTAATCGTCGCCCGCGAGATCCTGAACAGGGTTTCTTAATCCCAAAAAGCGTCCCTTGCCCGCCATTCCTTTACCGTTTTCGAAGCATAGGTCCGCTCCCGGCAAATCGAACGGTGGGGCGGAGGTTTCATTGTCTTTTAGTGTCGCGGAAAAGTGGCAGAAGGGGGAGGGTTTAACCCCTAACCCCTAACCCCTAATCCCTGTTTTTAAAGGAGGTAGGTAAAGAAGATGTCTACGGTGGTGCTGATCGGCGCCCAATGGGGAGACGAAGGGAAAGGTAAAATCACGGACTTTCTGGCGGAAAAGGCCGACGTGGTCGTCCGTTAC
>JBFMEJ010000047.1:0-8308 GCA_040753275.1 Bacillota bacterium | reverse complement strand
TTCAGGACGTTGTCCAGGCGCGGCACCCGCAGCGGCGGCAGGTCGATGAGGAGATCCACCGGTTCGCCCGGCAAAAAGGTGGAAAGCAGGGTGCCGGCCATCACCAGCACCCCGAAAATCACCAGGGCATACAGGGCCACGTACTGCCCCCCCAAACCGGCCAGCATTCCGGCGATGACCCCCAGCTGGGCGGAGCACGGGATGGTCAACCCCAAAAGGAAAATGGCGATTATTCTCTCCCGGTCCGAAGATAAAAGCCGGGTGGTAATGGTGGCCATGGTCACGCAGCCGAACCCTAAGATCAGCGGGATTATCCCCCGGCCGTTTAAGCCCACGGCGTTGAGCAGGCGGTCGACCAGGGTGGCGATCCGGGGCAAATAGCCGGAGTCTTCGAATAAGGACAAAAAGAAATAAAACCCGGCCACCAGGGGCATGAGCAGGCCCAAAAGATAGGTTACCGTCATGGTGAGCAGGCCGAACTCGCCCGTGAGAATGGCGCCCGGCACGGAAGACCGGGAAATAAATAGCTCCACAAAATTCCGGATCGCGGGCTCGTAGATCCCCCGCATGACGGTTTCTTCGGTAAATTCTACCACGGTGCCGGCAATCAAGACCCCGATCACTTTATACATCACCCAAAGGGCCACGAGCAGAATGGGGATTCCCGTGGCCGGCTTCAGCATCCAGCGTCCGAGGAGCGTTCCGAAGCCGGCTCCCCGGGAGGTTTCCCGCACCGCCTGCCGGTAGATTTCGTTTACCCGCTCCCGCCGGCGGCGGTAAATTTCTTCCTGCCGGGTGCCCGGCGCACAGCCGTGGCGGGCGGCGACAACCGGATCCCCTTCTAACACCAGCAGGGCCTCCCCCCGCGTATCCACCCGGGGAAGCAGCGGGGCAAGCTCCTCTTCCAGACCCGGGGTGGCGTTTCCCGGCCGGGCGGTAAAAAGCTCCGCCTTCACCCGGTCAAGCCCTTCCTTTTTTACGGCTACCGTGGGGATCACCGGCACCCCCATCAGTTCGCTCAACCGCTCCCCATCGACTTCAATGCCGGCCCTTTTGGCCTCATCCATCATGTTCAAAGCAACAATTACCGGGACCCCGGTGTCGATGATTTGCTGGGTGAGGAAGAGATCGCGCTCCAGGTGGGCGGCGGAAACAACGTTTAAAACCAGGTCCGCCGAAAGGATGATATCCCGGGCAATGCGTTCTTCTTCGTTAAAGGAGGAAATTCCGTAAACTCCCGGTGTATCGATAACCACGTCGGAACCGAGCCTGCCGCTGTAGATTTCCAGGGTAGTTCCGGGGTAATTGGACACGTCTACGTACATGCCCGTTAAATAATTAAAAAAAACCGACTTGCCCGTGTTGGGGTTGCCGGCCAGGACTATTCTACGCGCCCCGGATGGGATGTTTAGCTGCGGATGAGCTTTGTGGCAGGCGGGCATGGGGCAACTCTCCCTTCTTGCGAAGTAGATTTGTGAGATCCAGATTTGCTAGATTTGCTGCACCTGAATTTGCCGGGCCAGTCTGCGCCCGACGGCGATTTCCTGGCTGTTCCGGGCAATTACAACCGGGCCGGCCGGGATTTTTTCCCGGCAGGTGACAATTTCCCCTTCGGCAATGCCAAAGCGCAGCGCCTGCGCGCGGATTTTTTCCGACGGGATGTTGATAATCCGGCAGCGCTGCCCCCTTTTTACTTCAGCCAGGGTCACCGGTCCGGGAGTTGGCTGTTCGGCGCATCTCCGGCCGCGGCAGCGGTGCCTTTTCGGTAACCCAAACATAGCCATTGCTCCTTTATGCTTTAATTTTTCTTTAATTTTTAATGCTTTGAGAGTGAAATGGGATGAGAATCATTCTCAGTTTAAATTTAAAACTACGACATGAGATCGATTCTCAAACTCATTTTATTGTTGATTAATAAGTGCTGTCAAGAGGGTTTATAAAAATTTAACAAAAATTTAACGGGGTCCTTTTTCTGCGGACCCCGCTTTGCACCCGGTCGCTAAATAAAGCACGTCGGGCAGCAGCTATCCTCGTCATCTTCTTCATCTTCCAGGCAGCTGTCGTCTTCGGAAGTTAACTGGGCATCTTCATCGGCCGGGCAGCAGCGATCGTCTTCTTTCCTGGTTTGCTTGCTCTTGGGATCGGAAAACATTTCGTCACCTCCTTGTTCGCGGCAATCAATTACTGTCTTATTATGCCCGAAAGGAGGCCGCATAATTTATCCAGGGCCGCGCTGGTATTTTTCTTCAGGAGGTCGATGTCGGCAGTTGTGGCCCGGTCGATATGTATTCCGGCCACAACCGCCACCGGCTGGTTGCAGAGGCGGGCGACCCGTTCGGCAACGGGTTTGGCCGCTTCGTCGTCCTTATGGCCCAGCAAGGGGACGACAATTGCGTTGCAGCTGATTTGCGCCGGGTCGGCCAGGCTCGGGCGGGGCAGGCCAATCACCACCGCCCCTACGTGGGGCTTTTCGCTGCCGAGCAACTGGATAATGATCCCGTCGCCGGTAACCGTTGCCGTTAGGGAAACCGTATATTTACCTTCTCCGGCTTGAGCAGAAAAAGTTTTAACCAAGCGGCTCGCCTCCCTCGAAAATAGTGTCATCGGCCTGGAATTGTCCGGCTCGCTCCGATGCTCCGGGTCGACCAGACATCAGCTTGCCGCGGAGCGAACCAGGCAGCGCTGCAAAATGCGCGCGAGACGTTAGTTTTTTAGCTATGCCGGTCTAACCGACGATTATTGTTAGCCCTTTTGCATAGTGGTATCTGCGCGTTTCGCGCTGCCGGTTCGCTTGCCGCGGCTGCGCTGTGTCCGGTTCCCGACCCTTCGCATATGTCGCTCGCCCGGACAAATTCCAGCCCTCATTTTCATTCTTTATGGAGAGGACGGCAGTCTTCATGGGCAACTTTATGGGCAGTTCCTTAAAAAAATGGCTTTGAGATGTTCATTGGAAAACTTTTAGTCGGGGGGTTTCGGGGAACCCCTTGCACTGGATGAGGACCCGGAAAGCCTCCCCCATCCCCCCGGGCATAATTAATTTTTTTATGGCCAGGGTCGTTTTTAGTTTTTCGTGATCAAAGGAATATTCTTCCGGGGAGTTTGGAAGCAGGTCCAGGATGCCGAGCTTCAGTAAAAATCTTGCCTGGGAAAGCAGCCCCAGGCTGGTCAGACCGGACTGTTCCCCCCAGCGCATCAGGGCGGAAAAGTTGATGCTGGCGGTAATATCCTGTTCGCCGATGTTCCGGTAGGGATCGACGCTTAGTTTGTGTTTATAAAAACAACGCAAAGTGCCGTCGGGCCGGAAGGGGGCATAAAGCTCCGCCGCCGTGCCGCCGTAATCGATGGTAAGGAGAAAACCCTTCTGCAGGCATTTTGCCGCTTCCTGCAGCCAATCCCGGGCGGCCAGGTTTACTTCGGCCGCCTGTCCCGGCTCCAGGACCACTCCTTCGGCTTCGAAGTAAGTCTGCAAAAGGGGGGTGGAAAGCGGGCCTTCTTCTTCCACGAAAGAATTGCCGCGATAGCCGACGTAGATTTCTTTCAGGCCGTCGTCCGTCTGGCGCACCCGGTGGACGGGAAAGGAGTCGACCAGTTCGTTGGAAAAAAGGCAGCCGGTAACCCTGCCGGAAAGTTCGCAGGCATTTTTTGCCCAGACGATCTTTTCGACCTTGATCTTTTTCAGTTCTTCTCTTTGGATTTCAACAAAAGAAGGGCTGATTTCAAGAATGTAATAGGTAAGGCCTTTGGCGGTTTCGGGATAGTGCTCCTGCAAGAAGTTCAGGATGTGGGCGGCCAACCGGCCCTTTCCCGCTCCGTACTCCACCAGTTCCCACCGGCCCGGCCCGTCCAGCTTTGCCCACATTTCCGCAAACTGGCGGGCCAGCATTTGGCCGAAGGCCGGATGAACGTCGGGACTGGTGTAAAAGTCCCCGGCGGCGCCGATCTTCACCCTGGGGCCGGTATAGTAGCCCAGCTCCGGGTAATAAAGGGCCATTTCCATAAACCGGGCAAAAGTTAGCGGCCCCTTTGCTTTAATTTCCCGAACGATTATTTCTTCCAGCTTGTTCATTCCCTTCCCTCTGCCCTTCCCCGAAAATTCCCTTTTGCCCGCCGTGTTTCGTTACCAGCCTTACGCATATGTCGCTCCTGGCAAATCGAACGGCGGGCCGGTAATTTTCATCCTCTGATGGTGCCGTGAAAAAAGCGGCATGAGGGTCTAATCCCTACCCCCTAATCCCTGCTTCATTACCCGCTTATCCCCGATTCTTTTCGTAACTTTGTTCCTGTCGAAATATTCCATCAAAGGGAGGGCGTATTTGCGGGAGGTCTGCCAGACGTCCCGCGCTTCCCCGACGGTGATTTCCCCCTTTTCAGCCAGGTAATCGAAAAGCAGCTTTTTTGCTTCCTCGACGGCCCCGGCGTGGAAGTAGAGATCGTCCGCCACTTTCACCAGGATGCCCCGGCGCAAACAATACTGCAGGAGTTCCTGAGCCTCTTCCGCATCCAGGAGGACGGGGGCGGCCGCGTCGCTCCAGCGGGGGGGCTGCAGGCCAGCCTTTTTGTATTCTTGCTCCAGGCGGGCCAGTGCTTCTTGCTGCCGGTCATTTAAGTTCGGTGAAAAGCCGGGGAGAGCTACTGTTTGGGCGAAGAGTTTGATGATCCCCCGCTCTTCCATGACCCCTAAAAGGGCCTGCAGTTGCCGGGAAGTTAAAGCCGGAAAAAGGCGCGAGCGCAGTTCTTCCCGGGGCAGCCCCTCCCTTAAGGGGTGTTCCCGGTGGTAGTCCGCCAGCAAATTTTTTAGCTCTTCCCCCCAGCGGCGGAATACTTCTGCCGAGACAAAATATTCCTCTTGATCGATTTTAATTGGCAGCACCCGCTCCGCGGCAACCAGCCCGGCTAAAGCACCGTCCAGGTCTTCCCGGTTGATTCCCGCCGCTTTTAAATCCTCCCTGGTGAGCGGCTTATTTTTTGCTTTTTTTAAGGCCGTGGTGACCAGTTCCCCGGGATCGCCCTTTTCGCGCGCCGCCAGGGCTGCGATGACCTCTTCGCGCCCGCGCTTATGCTTTCCGGCGGCCGGGTCAATGATGGCGCCCCCGCCAATGGTCCGCATGGGGGAATAGGAGCGCAGGATGAAACGGTCCCCCCGGGCGGCAACGGCCGGTTCTTCCAGCAAGAGCTGAGCGTACGCCGTTTCTCCCGGAGCCAGTTCCTCCCGGTCGAAAAACAGCACTCGCCCCAGAATTTCCGCCGTCCCCAGGTAAAAGCGCATCCGGCTGCGGTGGGCCAGCGCTTTCGGTGCGTCTTTGAGCAAGGAAAGCTTGACATCCAGCCTGGCGGCCGGTTTAAAGGCACCTTTTTCGACCAGGACGCTGCCGCGTCCCGCCTCCGTAACTTCAATCCCGGGGATATTTACGGCCACCCGCTGCCCGGCGCGCGCCTCGGCAACCTTTTCGCCGTGCACCTGCAGGGAGCGCACCCGCGCGTGTAAGCCCGGCGGCAAAATTTCCAGGACATCGTTGGTGCGGATTACCCCGCTCCACAAGGTACCCGTAACGACGGTGCCGAAACCGGCAACGGTAAAGGCTCTGTCGATGGGCAAACGCACGGGTCCGGCCGCCGGTTTCGTTTGCGCCTGGGCAGCCACCTGGTCAAGGGCGTCCAGGAGCTCTTTCAAGCCCTTTCCGGTAACGGCGGAAACTTCGACGACCGGGGCATTTTTTAAGGAGGTGGTCTGGAGAAAATCCCGCACTTCTTCGCGAACCAGCTCCAGGAACTCTTCATCGACCAGGTCAACCTTGGTCAGGGCGACCACCCCCTGCCTGATCTGCAAAAGCTCAATGATGTCTACGTGTTCTCTGGTCTGGGGCATGATGCCTTCGTCGGCGGCAATGACCAGCAGGACGAGATCGATCCCCCCAACCCCCGCCAGCATGTTTTTGATAAAGCGCTCGTGCCCGGGCACGTCGACGATTCCGGCCCGGCGCCCGCTGGGCAGCCGGCAAAAGGCGTACCCCAGTTCAATAGAAATCCCGCGCTCCTTTTCAATTTTCAGGCGGTCGGTGTCGATTCCCGTGAGGGCTTTAATCAGCGCCGTCTTGCCGTGGTCCACGTGGCCGGCAGTGCCGATAATCAGGTTCCCCGGATTACTCATCATCCATCCCCAAATCAGCCTCGAGAGCGTTTTTAACGGCCCCGGCCAGGGGCTCGTCTTCTCCTTCCTGCAGCGTCCGGACGTCCAGCAGCAAAAGGTCCTCCTGAATCCGCCCGAGGACAGCCGGATTGCCTTTGCGCAGCCGCCGGCTCAATTCTTCCGCGGAAATGTCCGCCGGCCTCACGGCCACCGCGAAAGAGGGTAGCTCCGCCGTGGGCAGGGCGCCGCCGCCGACGCGGGAAATGACCTGTTCCACCGTTATTTCCGCCCGGCCGCCGGCGTACCCGGCTAAAAGGCGGGCCAGTTCCCGGGCGCGCGGCTCTAAGGCGTCCTTTCCGGCGGTGAGCATTTTTAAAACCGGGATTTCCCCGGCGGCCCGCGCAAGGTCCAGATAGGCGCGCAGCGTGGCTTCCAGGGCGGCGACGGTGAATTTATCGATGCGCAGGGCGCGAGTCAGGGGGCTCTTTTTCATCCTCGCCAGCAGGTCTTTTTTGCCGGCGATAATTCCCGCCTGGGGACCGCCCAGCAGTTTGTCCCCGGAAAAGGTCACCACGTCCGCCCCGGCCGCCACCACCTGCTGCACCGTAGGCTCGCCGGGCAGGCCGAAAGGCTCTAAATCGATCAGTACGCCGCTGCCCAGGTCGCTCATCACCGGCAGCCCGAACTCCCGCCCCAGCTCAACCAGCTCTGCTACGGTGGTTTCCCGGGTGAATCCCACAATGCGGTAATTGCTCGTGTGCACGTGGAGCAGCAGGCCCGTCCTCTCGCTGATGGCCCGCCGGTAATCGTCCGGGTAGGTTTTGTTGGTGGTTCCCACCTCAACCAGGACGGCGCCGCTTTGCCTCATGACGTCGGGAATCCGGAACGAGCCTCCGATTTCGATCAGTTGCCCGCGAGAAACGATTACTTCCTTTCCGCCGGCCAGGGTGCCCAGGGCCAGCAGCACGGCGGCGGCGTTGTTGTTTACCACCAGCGCCGCTTCCGCCCCGGTGAGCCGGGTGAGAATTCCTTCCACCGCCGCGTAGCGCGACCCGCGGCGCCCCGTCTCCAGGTTCAGCTCCAGGTTGGTGTATCCGGAAGCGGCCATTTGAATGGCCTGCTGCGCTTCTGCGCTCAAGACCGCCCGGCCCAGGTTGGTATGCAGCACCACCCCCGTGGCGTTGATCACCCGGCGCAAGTTCGGCCGCGCCTCCCGTTCAACTGCTTTGACGGCCTCCCGGGCAAGAAAAAAAAGCAGTTCCGCTTCACCGGCCGCGGGCAAACTTTCCCCGGCGGCAACCTGCCGGCGCACCCGGCCCAAAACCGCCCGGACGGCCTCCGTGACCGCCGCCCGCGGGTGAACGGCCAGCAAGCCGGCCACCGGCGGCGCCTGCAAAACCTCGTGCACCGCCGGCAGTTGTCGGAGGAGTGCGGACTTGTTGAGATTGCTCACGATCGTAAACCTCACCAGTGAATTTAATTTAGCTCTGTGTCCCCTGTGGCTTACATTATAAACCAGCTACCGGAAGATGGCAAACGAAACAAGGTTGCTCGCTAACGAGGTAACATTGAGGGGGAAAAGCACGTCCAGCAACGTGAAAATAAACACGGCAACGGAGAGCGCCCCGTTTAAATTGAAGAAAGCCACCCCCGCCCGGGACAGGTCATTGGGGCTGACCAGCTTGTGCTGCTTAAACAGCAGCATCATGGCCACGGCGATGCCGATGTAATAGAAAAAGCCCAGGTGCAGGAAAAAGGCCACCGCCAGGAAGAACACGGCCGCCGCCAGATGAAAGACCGCCGCGACGGTCAGCGCCTTTTTGATGCCGAAACGGGCCGGGATCGAGTAAATCCCGTACCGGCGGTCGAAGTCGTAATCGTCGCAGGCGTAAATAATATCAAAGCCGGCCACCCAAAAGATCACCCCCGCTCCCAGCAACAGGGGAGCCAGGTCGACGCGGTTGGCGATGGCCACCCAGGCCCCTACCGGAGCAAGGCTTAAGGCGAGGCCCAAAAACAGGTGGCAGGTCCAGGAAAACCTTTTCGTGTAAGAATAAAAACTCAACACCGCCACCGCTCCCGGGGAGAGCGCCAGCGCCAGGGGGCTTAACCGGGCGGCGGAAAACAGCAGAGTCGCAAAGGACAGAACCACGTAAACCCAGACCTCTTTCACCGAAAGCA
>JBFMEJ010000046.1:0-8319 GCA_040753275.1 Bacillota bacterium | reverse complement strand
TCTTCCCTGGCTCCTTTTCTGCCGGCAATCCGGGAAATACTCAATTTTCTGCAACAAAAGAGCGAACAAATCGGGCAGACCCTCGACGATTGCCGGAGGGGGACCGGACCGGCGGAACAGGTAGGCCCGGAGTCCGGGGAAAAGACATCCGCCGGCGGCACTGCCGGCGGCACCGTCCCTGGCGTTACCCTGCACCCTCTTTTCCCCTGGGTTTTTCATCCGTGGGAGCGGGGAGGTAAATTTTATCTGGGGATAGAATTTCTGGTTGCCCTGCTGGACTGTATTTTCCGCTCTCCCGGGGGGTTTGAGTGGAAGGAACTGGGAGGTGGATTCGCTCCGGGCATCGGCAGTTCCAAGCGTTTTGACGCCGCCCGGGAGGACTTGCTGCAGCTGGCCGAGGCAGTAACGAGCACGCCTTTAGAAAAACTGGGCCTGACCTCGACAGGAAGTCTTTACAGCCTTTACGTCCTGGGGCGTTTCCGGGCCTTTTTCGCCGGCGCACCGGCGCAGGAATTTCTCCCCACCGTCAACGCCTTGACCAACGTCCAGGTAAATCGCCTGACCAGCCTGGAAATTTTCGCCGAAAGGGTGGTCCTGACGGAAAACCGCGCCCTGCTCCTGAAAATGGAAGCAACGGGGTGGGCAAATGCGGCGCCGGAAACCCTGGTGCTGGGCTTGGACGGCCGGCTCCGGCTGGCCCACGGGCGCTTTTTACGGCTGCTGGCCGAAAGCCACCCGCACTTGCCGTGGTTCGCCTGGGTGGACACCGACGAAGCGGGCCTGGCCATTGCCCGGCAGGTGGCCGAAATAAACCCGGCGTGCCGCTTTGTCCTCCCCCTGGAAGGGGGTCCCAAAACGCCGCCGGATCTTGCCGGGTGGCTGGCCGAGCTTACGCAAAACCCGTTCTTACGCAATCGGGAGCAGGAGGAAAACCTGGGGAACGCCGCGGTGTGGAACGAAATTTTTAAGTAAAAAGGCACAGAGGTACAGAGGTACAAAGTATATCTGAGGGATAAAGTATATAGGCATCCTCTTTGCCTTTGTGCCTTTGTCCCTCTGTGCCTCTGTGTTCCTAATCCACCACTACTTCCCGGTACCGCTCCCGCGTCACTTCGTAAACTTCGCTGATCTGCTGCCCCGGCTGAACGCCCGGGTTGGCCACTACACAGAGAAACTTGTGAAAGCGGTTAAGGTACTGGTCCCCGTGGACTTTGGGAGAGATGATGATCAGCTTGCGGTTCAGGACGGCGTAGTAAAGGTCGAAAATATCGTGTTTGCGCTCTTCGTCTAAGTTGCTGTCGAACTCGTCCAGGACGTAGAAAGGCGGCTTTTTTTCAATGTCGCTTAACAGGGCGAGGGCAAAAACCAGCGAGGTGGCCGCCCTTTCGCCGCCGGAAATGCCCTCGCCCACGATCCGTCCGCTTTCGGGAAAAATTTTTTCCGGCCGGTGCCCTGGGCGGGTGGCCACCCAAAGTTCCCACTGGTAGGTGGGGTGGCGGCTGTCTTCCTCCGGTTCCACCAGGCGGATCTCCCCCGCCATTCCCAGGCGCTGCATAAAGTCCGTAAAGCGCTGGTTGGTCCTTTGCAGGCGGTAGGTCACCGCTTTGTGGAAATCCTGCCGCCGCTCCTCTTCCCTGGCCCGGAGCTGCTCGAACCGCAATTTCGACTCCTGGAATTCTTTTTGGGCCTGCTCGTATTCGTAGGCGTAATCGTTGTAGTCCTGGCGGGCATTCTCGTTGACCGGCCGGGAAAGGGCGTCGTCTAAGCGGGCGCGCGCTTCCATTTCTTTGCGCTGCAAATTGGCGCGCGTTTTTTCGTGTGCCTGGTAAACCGGCGGCGTCCACTGCCCGAGATGGATTAACCCGGCAATAACTGCTTGATGCTCCTCCTGCAGATCCGCATATTTCTTCTCCCATTCTTCGGCCTCGATGCTCAGGGCGCCGGCCTGTTCTTCCAGTTCCCCGACGGATTTTTCGATTTGCTCTACCCGGCCGGCGGCCCGCTGCCATTCTCCCTCCGCCGCCTGGACCTCCTGTTCCAGAATCCGGATTTCCCGCGCCAGCTGATCAAGCTCCCTGTCCAACTGATCGCTCCGGGAGCGCTTTTGCTCCAGTTCGGTTTTGGCTTCGGCTATCTTCCGGGCCAATTCTTTCAACCGGGCAATCGTCTCCTGTTCCCGCTCATATTCGGCCCAAAGAGCCAATTCCCCCTCCACCTGCTTGAGGGCCATTTCCTTTCTGGTCAGTTCCTCGTGACGGATTTGGCGCAGCCGGCGATTTTCCGCCAGCTGTCCGTTAACCCGGTGCAAATCTTCGGCCAGAGCGGCCAGCTGCACCTCCAGGGCGGCCTTCTTTTCCTGCAGGCCCGGCAGGACGCGGTCGACCTCCCGGCGCACGGTCAGTTTTTCTACAACCTCCTGGAGACGGGCTTCCTTTTCCCGCCGGCGGCTTTCCTGCTCCGCCAGTTCCGCCTCTACCGCCGCCAGTTCCTCCGCCACCCGGCGGCGGGCTTCTTCCAGGGCGCGCACTCCGATGGCCGCCCCCGGTTCGACCGCCCCGCGCAACCCGAACTGGTCCCAAAGGGTTCCGTTCCACAAGACCAGGTGGGCCGCCGGCTCGGGCGCGCCCGGCTCGAAACGCAATTCTACGTTGGCCAGCCAATGCTCCACCCGGGAGAAAAAAGACTCCGGGCAGTCCGCGCCGGGGGTGGAAACCAGGTAATCAAAAAGATTGGACCGGCGCCCGGAAACACTTAACCAGGAGCGGCGGCGGACGGCGGGCAGCGGGACGACGTAAAAACCCTTCTCAACCGGAATCCGCTCCAGCAGGCGCTCCACGAAAATGGTGTGCTTCAACGGAGCCAGCCAGCTTTCCACCTGCTGCCGGTCGACGCCCTCCCGCACGTCAAACAACTCCCCGAAAGCGGCCGCCCGGATCCCCGCCTGCCGGTAAGCGTTCAGAATCTTTTCCTGTTCGGGAAGGAGCAGCGTCTTTTGCCCGGCCAGGCGGTTCTGCTCCTGCTCCAGCCGTTCTCTTTTTTCCGCCAGGTGGCCCTGGGCCTGCACCAGGGCGTCCCTTTCCTGTTTTAAGGCGGCTTCCTCGGCCTGCAGCGCGTAAGCGGGGGGAAGCTCGGCCTGGAGCCTCTTTTTTTGAACCAGTTCGTCCTTGACCCGGGAAAGTTCCTGTTGCGCCGCGCCCAATTCCCGGTTGGAGTGGGTCTGCTGTTCTTCCAGGGCGCTGATCAGCCCGTCCAGCTCCGCCAGCGTACGGTTTAACTCGTCCCGGTCGCGCTCCAAAGAACCTTGCTCCTTCAGCAACTCCTCCCGGGAACGGTGGACGTGTTTCATTTTTTCTTCCAGGTCGCGCACTCGTTTGCTCAGCTCTGCCTGCTCCGTAAACCAGGCTTCCAGCCGGCGGTTGACCAGCCCCAGGTCGGCGTTGATCCGGCTTAATTCTTCCTGTTGCAGGGCCCTCCTCTCCCGCCCCTGCCCCAGTTTGCCGTTTAACTCCCGCAGCACCTTCTCCCGCCCGGCGCACTCTGCACCGGCGGCCGCCAGTTCCCGGCGGGTTTCCGCCAGGCGCTGCCGGAGTGCTTCTTCTTCTCCTCTGATCAGCCGGATCATCTCCCGGCAGGTAACGTCCAGTTGTAAAAGGGCATCGCGGCGCAAGGCATCCCTATGCTCCAGCGCATTCTTTAATTTTTCCAGCTCCTGCAACCGGCGCAAACGGGCCAGGGCCACCGTGCGGGCGCGCTCGAAGTCTTCCTCCGCTTCTTTCATTTCCCGGCGGGCCAGTTCCCACTCCCGCTGGAGTTCGTCCAGCCCGAACATCACCGCCACCCTTTCAAAGCGGGCGGCGTCGCTGATGTTGGCAAACTCGGCGATGGAGCCCTGGTACCAGAACATGAAGTACCCTTCGGCGTCGATGTCGAAAACGCGTTTGTAGTAATCCTGAGCTTCCGAGCGCGTTTGAAACTGGCGCAAAAGAGCCAGCCGATCCGGCAGTTCACCGCCGGAGAGGGTATAGCGGACCTGGCGGCGCTCCGCCCCGGGCGCCAGGCGCACCTCGGCCGCCAGTTCCACGTACTCGGGGGCGTCTTTTTTGTTCTCGCCCGGCGGGTTATGAAAAAGGACCGCCACCCGGGCCCGCCAGCCGTCGGCGGCCCGGCGCAGCTTGGAACGCAGCCCGTCCACCGACACCCGCGGACTGCCCAGGGCAAAGGCCAGGGCAAAAACCAGGGTGGATTTGCCCGACCCGTTTTTACCGCCAATCAG
This sequence comes from Bacillota bacterium, assembly GCA_040753275.1. Lineage (GTDB taxonomy): Bacteria > Bacillota > Desulfotomaculia > Desulfotomaculales > Nap2-2B > JAIMBK01. The sequence continues at coordinate 4,046 of JBFMEJ010000046.1, read as the reverse complement.
GACATGGTCGTCGGACCCGCCCAGGTCCAGGCGGCGCGGCGCAAAATCACGGATTCCGGTTATTTCCAGGCGTACGGGGTACATAGATCTACCTCTTTTACTCCGTAAATAATTGTAATTGCTCGACGCCCCCTTCGGCCACAGCGTCCTCTTCCCGGCGCTCTAAGGTAAAGAAGCCCCGCACCTGTTCTAAGGAAACCTCCCCGCCCTGAGATTCGCTGACCACCCGCATTAAGTAAGTCAGCGGGAAGACGTGGCGGCCTGCTTCGGTCAGCCAGTAAACCCGCTTTTTCTCTTCTTCTTCCCCGGTCAATTCTTCCATGCGCAAAAAGCCGCTTTTGACCAGGTGGTCCAGGGCCAGCATCAGTTTGCGTTCGGCGTAAAGGGAGGAGCGCTGAAAATACCCCAGCAGTTCGTCAAAAGTAACTCTTCCGCTGCGGGAAGTCATGCATAGGTAAAAACAGAATAAAAGCAGGGCCAGCTGCCGGTCGTCCAGCAGTTCCTGGGCCCAGGAAGCGTTGGCGCGGGTGAGGGCGATACAGCGGTTGCTCCGTTCATCGTAAATCACCCGGAGAGCATCACCCAATATTCCGTTTACCTTGCGCAAAAATTTCTCAAACTCCGCTTCGTCCCGGACGCGCAGTACCCGCATCACCCGCTGCCGGGGAATGCCGTCCATGCTTTTGCTTGAGATCAGGATTTCCGATAGGGCCTGCTGCTCTTTGCGGTTAAGGGTCAGGAGATCAAGGGACGGAGCAGAATTTGCCTCCATTCGAACCACTCCTTCCGGTTGCTCTTCCGCCCATTTTCGTTTTCCGTTGGTGCCGCTAAAGTGACTTGGGGGTCTAATTCTTATTTCCTGATTTATGCTTTTTCCCGCTTAGCCCAGTTTGAACCGCTCCAGGTGGCGGCCCAGGGCAGCGGTGCCTTTGACGTAACGCACGGCATCGTCCGGGTAGCCGAGCCGCCAGGAAGAAAGCCGGTCAGACGAGTATTTCCCGGGTCCCTCTGCACTTTTTTCCGCCTCCGGCGGGAGGTCAACGGAAACGCCAGCCCCACCCCGAAAACGTTCACTGTCTTCCGGAAAAGTGAACAAACGGACCTCGCCCTCGTTAACGAGAAATCCCAGGACGAAAAGGTTCCGGATTGCCTCCGGCCAGCCGTTTCCCAAAAGCCGTAACAATTCATCCAGGGAAAGTCCGGGGTTGGCCCGCACGGCTTCCACCACAGGCCGGGTGTCGGTGGCCAGTTCCAGGGCAACGGAAGTGGCCGCGCCCAGAATTTCCGCCAGTTCCCCGGCGGTCACCCGGCGGGCCGGCGCGCAGGCCGGAACCGGGAAATCATCGCCGGCCGCCGGGGGCGCCCAGTTTTCAATCCAGTCGTTTAATTGCTCCACCCCGCGCCGGATGTCCTCTTCGTGCAGACAGGGCGCCAGCGTAAAGGGCAGCCAGAGACCCGGCACTTCCTCTTCCGCTTCCTCGTAAACACCGTCCTCCATATATTTCAAAATTTGCAGGGGGGTCAACCCGCCCGCCGATAGGTTTCCTGCGTAGACATCCACCAGGTATTGCAAAAAGCGCTCCCGGTCCACCCGGATGATCTTCCGGCCGACCTGCAACTGGGCAAGGTAGGCGTTTTCCCCGAGCAATGCGGATAATTCCTGCAGGAGCCGGAAGAAAAGGAGCGATCCCTTGCGGTACTGCCGCTCCAGTTTGCGGTCGACAATCCCCTCCAGGCGGGCCAGACGCTCCTCCACTTCCTTTTCCAGCATATCCAGGAGGGCAGCCACCGACTCGTATTTCTCCAGGACGCGGCGGTCCTGGATGTATTTCTCCCGCTGGTAACGCAAATCGTGAAGGGCGTACTCCAGGTTGTTGAGCACGCTAGCGATGGTGTCGTGCCGCCCCACGCCCACGTCCTCGTAGGCCCGGGCCAGTTGCAGATCCCGCTCCGCCTGGTACAGATCCTTGAGGGCGTGCCGGTGGTAGGCCAGGGCGTCGTTGGCCAGGCGGAAGAACTGGGCCACCAGCCGCTTCCCCGTGCTGGTGAACTTTAATGGGGGCTGCTGGGGACCGGTCAGCAGGTTGTAACGCCGGCCCAGGCGTACCAGCCGGGGGATGTCGATGACCGGCGGCCCGGCGTATTCCCGCTCAAACCGGTAATACAGTTCCTGCTCCCCCTGGACGGCCTCTTCTTCGTAAAACGTACTCTTCAGGATCAGGTCAAAAGTGCGCAAAGTGTCGTAGGCGCAGCGGGGCTCGTGCCAGAAGCGCTCGCTGGCCAGGTCCTTGAGCACGCCGGCCAGCATAATTAAATCTTTCATGGCGTCCCGCACCCGCGCCTGGTCCTGTTCCTGCAGGATATCAAAAGAGTCTCCGGCAAAATCTTCGGCCACCGGAATCACCCGCCCGTCGAAAGCAAAGGATGGTGCAGCGGCAAAGGAAAATACATCTTCTGCTGGTTTCTGATGGTGTCGCGAAAAAGCGGCATGGCGATTTAAGGCGATTTAATTGGAGATAATTCGATACAACCCGCCACTTTTCCTGCCCGATTGCAAACGGGAAAGTTTAAGCCACTGGAAAATAACCGCCGGCGGGCAGAATCACTGCCGACGGGCAGGTTTTTAGTTTTTTCTCGCGCTCAGTTTACGTTGCTGGAAAATAATCAGGGGGCGGCCCCGTTGACCCCCGCTCAAAAAGCTGCTAAACTTGAATCCACAGGAATTATTATGTTAACTATCCAAGGGCAAGGTGGTGTCGATGTCTTTTGAACGGCCCGCAATTATCCGGCCGCCCAGCGAATGGCGCAGCTACTTCCTTCCCCTGACCAGCGGGTGTTCGAACAATACCTGCACCTTTTGCAATTATTACGGTTCCCGGCTGCGCTTAAGAAAAGTGGAAGAAGTGCTGGCGGAAATTGACGCCCTGGCTCTTTACAAACGGCACGGGATCACCGTCGCCAACATGCACCCGATTGTTTACGCCGTTGCCCGGGGCTGGGACGGGCAGCGCGTCTTTCTGCAGGACGGGGACGCGCTGGTTTATCCTTTTCCCAAATTAAAGCAGGTTATGGAACATTTAAATGAAAAATTCCCGCGCCTGGAGCGGGTAGCCGCCTATGCCACGGCAAAGGACATTTTGCGCCGGAGCGCGGAGGAACTGAAAACGCTCCGGGAGCTGAAGCTGAGCATCCTCTACATGGGCGTGGAAAGCGGGGACGAAGAGGTTCTGCAAAACGTCCGCAAAGGGGCAACTTACCGGGAGATGGTGGAAGCGGGCAGAAGGGTCAAAGAGGCCGGGATTACCCTTTCCGTCACCGTTATTTTGGGCCTCGCCGGGCCGGCCGGCAGCGCAAGACACGCCCTGGCTACGGCCAGAATATTAAGCGCGATCGATCCGGATTACGCCGGGGCGCTTACCCTCACTCTGGTCCCCGGCACACCCCTCGACGACCAGGTGCGGCGGGGCGATTTCCAGCTCGTTACGCCTTTTGGCTCTTTAGAAGAGCTGAAAATCATCGTCGAAAACGCCCGCTTTACCAACTGCTTCTTCAGCTCCATGCACGCTTCCAACTATTTTACCGTGCGGGGCTGGCTGCCCCGGGAAAAAGAGCAAATGCTCAAAGACCTGGAATCCGTCCTGGCGAAAAGGGATCCTTCCCTGCTGCGGCCCGAATATTCCCGGGGGTTATAGAATATTTTCACCGCCAGGACGCAAAGAACGCAAAGAAAAGAATACTTTTTGAAACGCCCGCTCACCCTGCCCGGTGTTTCCTTAAAGCTGCTTGCCTGTCCTAATCAACGCTTTCCCCCGCCTGGTGTTTTTCCTCCAGTTCACGGTTCAGGCGGTGAGCCAGATCTTTAATCCGCTGGAATTCAGCATAGTGCTCCGGGCCGTACAGCGGGAAAATGGAGTTGTTGTGCAAAAGCGGGTCGGCGTCCGGCGGCAGGCCGCTCTCCCGGTAGGCGGGCGTGCCCGGGACCGGGGCGTATTCTTCCAGGAAAATCCGGGCCCCCAGGCGGTGGACAAACTCCAGCGAGGCTTCCA
>JBFMEJ010000045.1:0-8362 GCA_040753275.1 Bacillota bacterium | reverse complement strand
AGTCGCTGACCCCGGACAACTTTGCCGCCATGATGGCGGACCTGCGCAAAATGGCCGCCCACCTGGGCAGAAAACTGTAGTGGAGTGCGGCCGAATTGCATTTTGCAGCGCTGCCTGGTTCGTCCCGAAAGCAGCGGAACGACGGCAAATCAGCGGCAGGCTAAGCAGCGGCGGACAAGCGAACGCCAGGCGAAAAAGGGGGGTTAAAGAGACCGTGAACCAGGAAGGACAACTGGTCATCTTCCAACTAAACGATCAGCAGTACGCCTTGCCCATTCACCAGATCCAGGAAATCGTCAAAATGACCGCCATCACCCGCGTACCAAACACCAGGCCTTACGTGGAAGGAATTATCAATCTCAGGGGAAACATCATCCCGGTGATCAACATGAACAGGCGCCTGAATTTGCCGGTCAGCGGGTACGACGACGCCACCCGCATCATCGTGGTGGAGTTGAAGGGTCAAAAAGTAGGCATCATCGTTGATAACGTAACGGAAGTGGGGCGCTTCACGGAAAACGAGGTGGAGCCGCCGTCCGTGGTGGGTGACGACGTGGATTATCTAAACGGTGTAGTGAAAAAGGAAAATAATTTGTGGCTGCTCTTAAACCTGGAAAAAGTTCTGTGAATAAATTTGTTGGTTGCTTCGTTGGCATCCCGGCTCAAAATGATGATTCCAACCAATTAAAAAATACGCTCGATCAGTAAGTGCCGGGAGTAAGCTGGACTGAAACAGCCTGCTTGTAGCAGCAGTGAGCAGACCCTATTTACCCTATTTTCGGAAATTGCTCTCTCCCGAGGCCTGTTCAAAAATTTAGCGGGCCGGCGGGATTTTTTGTTTTGTTCAGCTTTTCTTGTTCTGAACCGGACTGTGGAGTATAATAAAGGGGACGGTGAGAAAAAGGCAAAGGCGAAAGCAAAAAGCGTGCCGCCGGCCGCGAAGAGGTGACAAAAGTCTAGTGAAGGATCACCGGGAGCAGGAGCAGGAACACGAACGGGTACAAAAGCAAGAACAGGAAAAGGAACAGGAAGGGGAACGGCAACCGGGACAGAAATATATCGTTTTGACCTACGGCTGCCAGATGAACGAACACGATTCCGAAGTAATGGCCGGGATTCTGGAAGAAATGGGCTACCGGCCGGCAAAGCGCAGGGAAGAGGCGGACGTTATCCTGGTCAATACCTGCTGCGTGCGGGAGACGGCCGAAAACAAAATTTACGGACTGCTCGGGGAATTCCGCCGGCTGAAAATGAACCGGCCCGGCCTGATTATCGGCGTAGGCGGCTGCATGACCCAGCAGGAGGAGGCGGCCAAAAAAATCCGGGACCGCTTCCCTTACGTCGACCTGATTTTCGGCACGCATAATCTTCCTCGGCTAAGAGAATTGATCGAACAGGCAAAAGAGAGCCGCCGGACGGTGGTGGAACTGCTGGACCGCTCCGAACCGGCGCCGGAGGGCCTGCCCATCCGGCGGGCCAGCGGCGTTAAAGCCTGGGTGGTGATCACCTTTGGCTGCAACAATTTTTGCACCTACTGCATAGTTCCGTACGTCCGCGGCCGGGAATGCAGCCGGCCGCCGGAAAACATCCTGGCCGAGATCAGGGACCTGGCGGCGCAGGGGTATAAAGAAGTGACGCTGCTCGGTCAAAACGTCAATTCTTACGGGCGGGATCTCCTGGGGAACGTGGATTTTGCCGGACTTTTAACGGAAGTCAACCAAATTGAAGGGATCGAACGCATCCGGTTTACCACTTCCCACCCCCGGGATTTTTCCCCCCGCCTGATCGAGGCGATTGCCCGGGGCGAAAAGATTTGCGAGCACATCCACCTGCCCGTGCAGGCGGGAAGCAACCGCGTTTTGCGCATGATGAACAGAGGTTACACCCGCGAAGACTACCTGGCGCTGGCGGAAAAAATCCGGGAGGCCATCCCGGAAGCAGCAATTACCACCGACATCATGGTCGGCTTTCCCGGCGAAACGGACGAAGATTTTGCGCAAACCCTCGATCTGGTGGAAAGGATCCGCTTTGACAGCGCCTTTATGTTTATTTACAATATCCGCCCGGGCACGCCGGCCGCGCGCCTGCCCAACCAGGTGAAAGACGAAGTGAAAAGAGCCAGGATTAAAGCGCTGATCGAAAAGCAAAATCAAATCACCAAAGAGATCAATATAAATGAAGTAGGGAAAATTTATCGTCTCCTGGTGGACGGCGAAAGCAAGACCAACCCCCGGATGTTAAGCGGGCGAACCCGCACGAACAAGCTGGTCATTTTCCCCGGCCCGCCGGAACTGGTGGGAAAATTCGTTGATGTAAGGATCACCAGCGGGAAGCTGACTCATTTAGAAGGGATTAGGGATTAGAACTCCATGCCACTTTCGTGGCACCAACAGAGAACGAAAGTGGGGCCCGCCGTTCGATTTGCCAGGAGCTCTTAAGCGACAGCAAACGAACGGCGGGCGAAAGCCTATTTTCGGGTAGGGATTTTCTGTTTTCCAATGAAATTTCTAGAATTATTTTATTTCCGGCAGGATTTCCGGAGTTATTGGAGAATTCCATTTTTCAAAAGATTATTACGAGTTGGCTGATTGGCAACCGGGCAAACTTTTTGGGGGGTGAAGACATTGTACGTCGGGGTGGATGTAGGGGGTACTTACACGGACGCGGTTCTCTTGGAGAAGGGGCGCGTGCGCGCCACGGCGAAGGTTCCCACGCGGCCGGACCTGCTTTCTTCTCTTTTAGAAGCGTTCGACAAAATCATAATGCAGGGGTTTCCCACGGAGCTGATCAAAAAGGTTGTCTTCAGCACAACCATGATTACCAATCTCATTGCCGAGAAGAAGTACGACCGCGTCGGCCTTCTGGTTATGCCCGGTCCCGGCTTATGCTCCTCTGCGTATAACTTCCCGGCGGATACCCAGATCGTTTCCGGGGTGATCGATTACCGGGGAAGGGAAATTGTTCCGGTGGATTTAGCCGGGGTAGATCAGGCCCTGGCCGGTTTCGCCGCGAAAAATTTACACAAAATAGCGATCGTCGGGAAGTTTTCCTCCCGGAACAACGTCCATGAGGTGCAAGTTGAAAAATACGTTCGGAAAAAATTTCCTGACTGGCATTGTGAAGTTGGCCACAAAGTGGCCGGCCAGTTGAACTTTCCCCGGCGGGTGATCTCGACCTACCTGGCCGCCGCGACCAGGGAAAAATACCAGAACTTTATCCGTTCGGTGCAGGAAGCCCTGGCAAAGCGCCAGCTCACAGCCCCGGTCTTTATTTTGAAGGCCGACGGCGGTACGCTCCCCCTTTCCTATTCTTCGGAAACGGCCATCGAAACCATTTTCAGCGGGCCGGCGGCCAGCACCCTGGGGGTCCAGGCCTTAACGCCCGCCGGCGAAACTTCGGTGGTGGTGGACATCGGCGGTACGACCACGGACCTGGCTTTGATTTTAAGCGGAGTACCCCTGCTGTCCTCGAAAGGGGCGCGGGTAAACGATTACCTTACGCACGTCCGCACCCTGGCGGTAAAATCGGTCCCCATCGGCGGGGACAGCGCCGTTGACCGGGTGGGCAGGGATATTATCGTTTACTCGGAACGGGTGGGTCAGCCCTACTGCCTGGGCGGCCCCGTCCCGACGCCCACCGATGCGCTGCGGGTGCTTGGTCTGGTGATGCTGGGTGACGGGGAACGGGCCGGGGAGGCGATGCGGATGCTGGGAGAACCGCTGGGAATCAGCAACGAAGAAGTGGCCAGGCGCATCATTTCCTTTGTTTGCGACACCATCGCCCGGGAAGTCCGGTTAATGTTTACGCAGTGGGAGCAGGAACCCGCCTACCGGGTGTGGGAAGTCCTGCAGAAGAAAAAGGTCCGGCCAAACACGGTGGTCGGCGTGGGCGGCGGAGCCGCCGGCTTGATCACGCAAATCGCCGCCCGGCTGGGCGCTTCCCCGATTATTCCGCCTTACGCGCCCGTCGCCAACGCCATCGGGGCTGCGGTGGCCCGGCCCACCCTGCAGGTGAGTTTAAGGGCGGATACCGAACAGGGCACTTACACGATTTTGGAGGAAGGCTACCAGGATCAGCTGCCCGCAGGGCATTTTGACGAGGGCAAGGCCGTCGAACTGGCCAAAAACTGGCTTTTCAAACGCATTACCAGGTACGGCCTGGAAAAAGACCTGAAGGAAGTCGAGGTAACCAGGCGGGAAGTTTTCAACGTGGTGAGGGACTGGGTGACGGTGGGACGGCTGTACGATGTAGTGGTGCAGTCCCAGCGGGGAATCACCTACCACGTCGGGATCGAGGTGAACGAGGATGACGCTTAAAAAAACCGGCATCGTCTTTTTTCCGGCTTTCGACTGGGCCATTTCGCCCACGCACCCGGAAAGGGAGGAAAGGCTGCTGTACACCAGGGACCAGATTTTCGAGGAGGGCGTTTTCGATCTGCCGCAAATCCAGGAATATCCTCCCCGCCTGGCCACCCTGCACGATATCAGCCGCGTCCATTTTTGCGTCCCCCGGGTGCAGAGCAGGATCACGGAAGCCCATTTAATCGCCGCGGGAGCAACCATGCTGCTGGGCGACCGCATCATTGCCGGGGAAATTAAAAACGGCTTTGCGCTTGTGCGCCCGCCGGGCCACCACGCCATGCGCGTAGTGCACGGCAACCGGGGTTTCTGTAACATCAACAACGAAGCCATTCTGGTAGATTATCTGCGCCGCCGCTACGGGATCAAAAGGGTGGCTATCGTTGATTCGGACGTGCACCACGGGGACGGCACGCAGGATATTTTTTACCACGACCCGGACGTGCTGTTTATTTCCTTCCACCAGGACGGCCGGACGATTTACCCGGGGTCGGGTTTCCCCAACGAACTGGGCGGTCCCCGGGCCTTTGCCCGCACGTTGAATATTCCGCTTCCCCCCGGCATGACGGACGAAACCTTTCATTACGTGGTCGACAACCTGGTCCTGCCCGTCCTGAAGGATTTCCAGCCGGATTTTATCATCAACTCGGCGGGGCAGGACAACCACTACACCGACCCGCTGGGCAGTATGCGCTTTACCGCGCAGGGGTACGCGGAGTTTACCAGGAAGCTCAATCCTCACCTGGCGGTGCTGGAAGGGGGTTACGCCATTGAAACGGCCCTGCCGTACGTAAATCTGGGCATTTTGCTGGCCCTGGCCGGCGTAGACTTCTCCAACGTGCGCGAACCGGATTACTGGCCCGGCCGGCTTTCCGAGAACGCAGAGCGGGCGGCCAAAGTCCGCCAGATGGTTGACCAGCTAAGGGAAATCTGGGACGGCAGGGATAAGGTGGATGTAGAAAAATTGTTTGGCACCGGCCGTTTTTACCAGCGCAAAAAGCGGATTTATTACGATACCGATTACATTGACGAGGAGCAGCTTGAAAAATTAAGGTTGTGTCCTTCCTGTCCGGGGTTTTTGATTATCGACTCGCGGGCCGACCACGGGTTTGGCCACCCCACGCGGGCCTGCTGCGTTTCCGTTCCCTTCAACGCCTGCGCAGCATGCCACCAGGAGGCTTACGACGCGTACGAGGAAGGGAAACGAACCCCGGGGTTCCAGTATGCTTACCTGCAGGATAAGGCCACCGACGTCTACTACGCCTTCGACCGCGAAAAGGGGCAGGAGTGGGTATCGGAAGGACCGAAAAACGAATAAATCAGGTGAAATGTGGGAAATAATGGCTGTATGAGCGGGTTGCTGCCGCTGCTGGTGATTGTGGGCCCTACGGCGACCGGGAAAACGGCCGTGGCCGTGGAAGTGGCGAAACGGCTGAACGGGGAAATCGTTTCGGCCGATTCCATGCTGATTTACCGCCAGATGGATATCGGGACGGCCAAGCCGACCGCCAAAGAACAGCAGGGCATTCCCCACTACATGATCGACATTATTGATCCCGACGAACCGTATAGCGTCGCCCTCTACCAGGAACAGGCCGAAAAGCACATCCGGGAAATAGCCGGCCGCGGCAGGCTCCCCATGCTGGCGGGCGGCACCGGGTTATACGTCCGTTCCGTCATCGACCGTTATAATTTTCCGCGTCCGGGGTTCGATGCGGAGCTGCGCCGGAAGTTGCAGGAGGAGGCAGCGGCTTCCGGCCGGGAGGCGGTTTACCGCCGGCTGGTGGAAGTGGACCCCGAAACCGCCCGGAAAATCCACCCGCACAATTTAAAAAGAGTGATTCGGGCGCTGGAAGTTTACTATCTCACCGGCGTACCCGTTTCCCGGCGGCAGGAGCAAAAGGCGGGTCCGAAATACAACCTGGCCATGTTCGGCCTGATCATGGAAAGGGCGCTTCTCTACCGCCGGATTGAAGAACGGGTGGACAAAATGCTGGCCGCGGGGCTGGTGGAGGAGGTCCGGCGGCTGTTGAACAGCGGCTATGGGCCGGAACTGGTTTCCATGCAGGGACTGGGTTACAAGGAGGTGGCCCAATATTTAACCGGTCAAACCACCCTGGAGGAAGCGATTTACCTGCTCAAGCGGAATACGCGCCGCTTTGCCAAGCGCCAGCTGACCTGGTTCGGCCGCGATCCGCGCGTTAAATGGATCGACGTTACGCAGCTTTCCGATCCCAAAGACGTTGCCAGGGAAATTGTTCGCCTGGCAGCAGGAGTATTTGAAGATACGTCGAAGACTTGAGTAAAGAAAAAAATTCCAACGGAGGGGCCATCGCATGACCAAAACCCAGTTAAATCTCCAGGACGCTTTTTTAAACCAGGTGCGCAAGGAAAATTTGCCGGTCACAATCTTTTTGGTTAACGGGTTTCAACTGAAGGGAATAATCAGGGGCTTCGATAATTTCACGGTTATCCTGGAAAGCGACGGCAAACAGATGATGGTTTACAAGCACGCCATTTCCACGATCAGCCCGGTTAAACCTGTTAATCTGTCGGAAAACAAACCGGCGTAAGGCGGGCAAGTTCCCGGCGGCCTCTCCATCGTCGAGAGGTCTCTTTATTTCATTTCCAGGTCTGGCGGGTGTTCCTGGGGCGTATAGTTTAAAATGAAAACACCTGCCCGAGGTGACCTGGATGTGGTAAAAATTAGAATGTGGCCGGATAACGGCACAAAACTGTCCTCAAAACCGTCCCCAAAACTGTCTGAGAAAAATAAAACCGAGCCGAAAAAAGACAGTTTGGCCGGCCTGAATGTCCAGGAAATCTTAAGCGAATTAAACTCTTTGATCGGGCTGCGGGAAATTAAAAAGCTGATTGGCGAAATCTACGCCCTGGTGGAGATTCAAAAAAGGCGCCAAAAAGAAAAGCTGCCGGTGGAGCCCCAGGTGCTGCACATGATTTTCAAAGGAAACCCCGGCACGGGAAAGACGACGGTGGCCAGGATTATCGGCCGCCTTTTTAAAGAAGTGGGCGTGCTGCCGAAGGGGCACCTGGTCGAGGTGGAAAGGGCCGATTTGGTAGGCGAGTATATCGGACATACGGCGCAAAAAACGCGCGAGCAATTGAAAAAGGCCCTGGGCGGCGTTTTGTTTATTGACGAAGCCTATTCCCTGGCCCGCGGCGGAGAAAAGGATTTCGGCAAAGAAGCGATCGACGTCCTGGTGAAAGGTATGGAAGACAATAAGGACAACCTCATTTTGATTCTGGCCGGCTACCGGGACGAGATGGACTGGTTCATCGAAAGCAACCCCGGCCTGCGCTCCCGCTTTCCCATTCATTTGAGTTTTCCTGATTATACCATTGACGAATTGCTGGCGATTGCCGATTTAATGCTGTCCAAGAGGCATTACGCTTTCTCCCCGGGAGCCAGGGAAGAACTGCGCCTGCTCCTGGAGAAGGAGGCGGTTACCCACCGCCACAACGGCAACGCCCGGCTGGTCCGCAACTTTATCGAAAAATCCATCCGGCAGCAGGCGGTCCGGCTGGTCCAAAAGAAAGAGGTTACCCGGGAAGAACTGATGACTATTACGCGGGAGGATATTTTGCAGGCAAAATTAAATTAGGGGATAGAGGTTAAGGGATATTTTAGAGGTGATGTATTCTTTGACCGATCATAACCTGCTGGACCTGGCCGAAGAGGTGGAAGAAGAAGCCCGGCCCATTTACCAAAAAATTGAGAAAACGGCTTTTCGCAACCAGCAACGGGTGCTGGACGCCTTCCGGCGGGCCAGGGTGAGCGACTTCCACCTGAAGGGGTCGACGGGCTACGGATACGGCGACCAGGGGCGGGAAACCCTGGAAAGGGTGTACGCGGAAGTTTTCGGAGCCGAAAAAGCACTGGTCAGGGGCCAGATTGTCAGCGGGACGCACGCGCTGGCGCTGTGCTTTTTCGGAATCCTGCGCCCGGGGGACGAACTGCTGGCCGTCCAGGGCCCGCCGTACGA
>JBFMEJ010000044.1:0-8414 GCA_040753275.1 Bacillota bacterium | reverse complement strand
TACAAATTAATGTTTGAATACTTCCGCCACGGCCGGGCTACCTGCTTGTTTTCCAGCAGGTCCAGCGCCCGGGAGATGTATTTTCTGGTTTCCGAAGGCATGATCACGTCGTCGATGTAGCCGCGCTCGGCACCGCAGTACGGGTTTTCGTAGAGGTCGCGGTACTGCTTGATCCTTTCCGCCGCCACCGCGGCCGGATCCTCGGCGTTTTTAATTTCCTTGGCAAAAATGACGCTGGCGGCTGTCTCCGCGCCCACAATGGTCACGCGGGCAATCGGCCAGGCGTAAACGATGTCCGCACCGGTGTCTTTGCAGCACATCCCCAGGTAGGCGCCGGCGAAGGACTTGCGCATGATTACCGTCACTTTGGGCACGGTGGCGTCGATGTAAGCGTACAACATCTTTGCCCCGTGTCTTAAAATGCCCCTGTGCTCTTCGTACGAACCAATCATGTAGGCCGGCGTGTCGTGGAAGTTGACCAGCGGAATGTTGAACAGGTCGCAGAAGCGCACAAACCGGGCGACCTTGTCGGCCGCGTCGCAGTCGATGACGCCGCCCATGACCAGCGGCTGGCTGGCCACGATGCCTACGGACCGGCCGTTGATCCGGGCGAAGCCGACGATCACGTTTTGGGCGAAATCCTTCAAAATCTCAAAGAAAACCCCGTTATCCACGATCTTCAGCAATACGTCGTGCATATCGTAAGGCTCGTGGGCTTCCTCGGGCACCAGGCCGTCCAGTTCGGGAATGAGCCTTTCCGCCTCGTCGCCGGTGTCCACACGCGGCGGCTTCTCTTTGTTATTCTGGGGCAGGTAGCTGAGAAGCTCTTTGGTCTTATCCAGGCAATCCTTGTCGTCTTCCGCCACCACGTGGGTCTGCCCGGTCTTCACCGCGTGCGCCTGGACGCCGCACAGCTCCTCCAGGGTGATTTCTTCCCCCAGCTGCGTTTTTACGAAAGCCGGTCCGGCAATGCCCATGAAGCCGGTTTTGCGGCACTGGAAGACAAAATCCTGCATCACCGGGTGGTAGGCCTGCCCGCCCAGACACGGTCCCATCAACAGAGCGATCTGCGGGATGATCCCGGAAGCGAGGATCTGGGAACGGAACAGCCAGGCGTAGGCTTCCAGGGTGTCCATCCCTTCCTGCAGGCGGGCGCCGCCGGAGTCGTTCATCCCCACAAACGGGATGCCCATTTCCTTGGCCAGGTCGATGGACTGGGAAAACTTTTTGCCGTGGTATTCGCCAAAGGTGCCGGCCATGGCGGTGTAATCCTCGGCCCCCACCATCACCAGCCGGCCGTTGACTTTTCCGTAGCCCACCACCACCCCTTCGGCAGGCACCTCCCGTTTGTCCATGCCGAAGTGAATGGTGCGGTGCTTGACAAACATGCCGATTTCCGTAAAGGTGCCCGGGTCGAAGAAATACTCCACCCTTTCCCGGGCGGTCCATTTCCCGCTTTTGTGCTGCTGCTCGACGGCCTTGGGACCGCCCATCTGCATGATTTTCGCTTTGCGCTGCTTCAGTTCCTCGTAGCGATCCATGAAATAGCCTCCTTTTTCTCTTTGTTCCTCTACCGATTCGCTTTCCGGTAACCCAGGGCGTCCTGGGAAATAATGATTTTATGAATGTTGCTGGTTCCCTCCACGATTTGATAATACTTGGCGTCGCGGAAGAGCCGGGCCACCGGGTATTCCTCCGAGTAACCGTAGGCGCTGTAGATCCGCAGGGCGTAATCGGCGCACTTGTTGGCCGCCTCGCTGGCAAACAGCTTGGCCATGGAAGTTTCCAGGGTGTTGGGCACTCCTTTGTCCTTGAGGAAAGCCGCCCGATAGGTCAACAGGCGGGCCGCCTCCACGTCCACGCACATTTGCGCGATCCAGTCCTGGATCATCTGGAACCGGCCGATTTGCTGCCCAAACTGCTCCCGGGTGGTGGCGTATTCAATGGCTGCGTCGATGCAGGCCTGACCCACTCCGACGGCACCCGCCGCCGAGGCCAGCCGCGTGTTGTCCAGCTGCTGCATGCAAATGGCAAACCCCTGGCCTTCCTTCCCCAGCAGGTTTTCTTTCGGTACCTTGCAGTTTTCAAAAGTAATGGAACCGACGGGGGAGGACCAGTTGCCCAGTTTTTCGGTGATTGCTTCGGTGATGATGCCGGGGCTCTTCATGTCCACGATGAAGGCCGACATTCCCTTGGCCCGCTGGGTGGGGTCCGTGTAGGCGTAAATGAGTCCGACGTCGGCCACCGGGGCGTAGGAAATCCACATTTTGCTGCCGTTTAAAACGTAATAGTCCCCCTCCAAAACGGCCCGGGTTTTCATGGCTGCCACGTCGGAACCGGCGTTGGGCTCGGTCATGGCAAAGCAGCCGAGGAGTTCCCCGCTGCACAGGCCCGGGAGGTATTTCTGCTTCAATTCCTCGCTGCCGTGGCGCCAGATGGTGATGGCCGGACCCAGGGTGTTGGCGGCAAAGACGAGCCTTAGGGAACTGTGCACCCGGGCAATTTCTTCGGCCAAAATGGCCAGCGCCAGGTAGCCCAGGCCGTTGCCGCCGTATTCCTCAGGGATGACGCAGCCCAAAAAGCCCAATTCGCCCATCTTCTGCACCAGATCGCGGCGGAAACGGTGCGCCTTGTCGTCGGCGTCGACGGTGGGCTTCACTTCGCTGACAGCGAAATCGCGGGCCAGCCGCCTGATGTCTTGTAATTCTTCGGACAAGTCAAAGTTCATCGAGATCTCCTCCTTAGAAAATAGCGTTTTGCCATTCCTTACCATCGGGCTGAAATTGTCCGGCTCGCTCCGACGCTCGCCCGGACAAATTCCAGCCCTCTATTTTCATGCTTTATGGAGAGAACGAACGTTCTCATGGGAAACTCCTTTGAAAAATTTACCCCTTTATCCCTTGTGTAGCTGTGCCTTTGTGCCTGAGCGCCTCTGTGCCTTTGTGCCTTCTTATTCTTTTCTGATGAACAGGGCGTCGGCTGCCTTAACCCCCTTTCCTTCGGGCAGGACGATCAGAGGGTTGATGTCCAGCTCGGCCAGCTCATCTTTGAGCGCCAGGGCCATGCCGGCCACCTTTACGAGAACTTCGGCCAGGGCTTCCAGGTCGGCTTTAGCGCGTCCGCGGGCGCCGGCTAAAAGGCCAAAACCCCGGATTTCCCGGATCATCGCCCGGGCCTCGGCGGGGGTCAGCGGCGCCACCCGCCTGGCCACGTCCTTTAAAATTTCCACGAAAATGCCGCCCAGGCCGAACACCACCACCGGGCCGAACTGCGGGTCGCTCTTGACGCCGACGATTACTTCCACGCCGCCGGGCGGAACCATTTCCTGGACCAGCACGCCGTTAACCCGGGCCTCCGGGGAATGGCGGCGGGCGTTGGCGAGCACTTCCGCAAAAGCTTCCCTCAGTTCGCGGTCACCGCTCACGCCCAGGCGGATGGCCCCGGCCTCCGTCTTGTGCAGAATATCCGGGGAATCAACTTTAAGCGCCACCGGGTAGCCGATTTTTCCGGCAATGAACAGGGCCTCTTCCGCCGTGCGCGCCGTTTCTTCCCTGGTGACCGGGATGCCGAAGGCGCTCAAGACTGCTTTCGACTCGCGCTCGCTCAAAACCTTCCCCGCGCCGGACAGGATCTCCCGGACGGCGGCCGGCACCCCGGCCATAGAAGAATCCGCAAGTGAAATTCTGCCGGCGGACGCGGCAGTCTGCTGCCGCCACTGCTCCCGGAAGGTCCCGTAATGCATCAGCCGGGCCAGGGCCTTGACGCAGCGCACCGGTGATTTGTACCAGGTCACGCCGGCTTCCCGCAGGACGGCAAAGCACTCGCCCATCAGTCTGTCCCCCGCCGTCCAGGCCACGGCCAGGGGCTTTTCGGCCAGCCTGCTCATCTTCGCCACGTCTTGGGCCATCCGCAGGCCCGAAGCACCGGTGATCATGGTAATCACCACCGCCAGGGCGTCAATCCCCGGGTCGTCCACCATGGCCTGCAAAACCTTCCAGAAGCCTTCCGCCTCGTTAATCACCTGGGCGGTGACGTCCACCGGGTTCAGGGCCGAGCCGTAGGCCGGGATTACGGCGAGGATCTGCCGGCGCGTTTCCTCTTGCAGGGGCGGCACCTGCAGGCCGCACTCCTCGGCGGTGTCCGCCGCCAGCACGCCGGCGCCGCCGGAAGTGGTGATGATGCCCAGCCGCTTGCCCCGGGGAAATTTCGCGCCGCCGTTGATCAGCCTGGCCAGGTCGATAAACTCCTCAATATCCCCTACCCGGATGATCCCTTTTTGCCCGAAAAAGGCATCGTAAACCTGGTCGGAACCGGTCAGGGCCGCCGTATGGGAAGAGGCCGCCTTGCTGCCGGTTTCCGAGCGTCCTACCTTCAGCACGGCCAGGGGCTTGTTAAGCTCCAGGGCCCGGTCGGCCAAGCGGCCGAATTTTTCTCCGTCCCGCATCCCCTCCAGGTAAGTAAAGACCACGCGGGTATTTTCGTCATCCAACATGTAGCGCATAAAGTCCAGGCAGTCCAGGTCCACTTCGTTGCCCGTACTGACCACGTAGGAAAAGCCGACTCCCGCCTCCTGGGCCAGGTTAAAAATAGAGTAGCCCAGCGCCCCGCTCTGGGTGACGAACCCGACCGAACCGGGAGTAAAAGGCTTGATGTCCAGAGAGGCGGAAAAAGCGGCGGCGATGTTGTCGTACAGGTTCACCGCTCCCTGGCAGTTCGGCCCGCACAGGCGCAGGCCCGTGCGCCGGGCAAACCCGGCCAGCTCCCGCTGCAGGGCGCGCCCTTCCTCGCCCGCTTCGGCAAAGCCGGAACTAAAGATGGTGGCAAAGCGCACCCCTTTTTCGGCGCACTGTTCCAGCATGGGCAGAACCCGCTTGTAATTTACAGCGATTAAAGCCAGGTCTACCGGGCCGGGCACTTCAGTGATGCTTGGGTAGCACGGGTAGCCGGCGATCTCCCCGTACTTGGGATTGACCGGATAAATCTTTCCCCGGTAACCGTGCTCCGTCAAGTACCGCAGGGGTTTGCCGCTGATCGTGGTCAGGTCGGCGGAGGCGCCGATGATGGCAATGGAACGGGGCTTAAAAAAGAGTTCTAAATCTACTTGCTGCATCCAATGCATCAACTCCTTTACTTTAAATACCCCATCTTTTGGGACAGGTAGGCGGCAGCGTATTTTACTTCCCGGATTAAAACCGGCAGCCTGTCGCCGTTAAGACGGTTCTTCAGGCCAATGATCCCCAGCGAAGCCCTCACCGCCCCGGAGAAGTCGCGCACGGGCGCGGCGACACCGATTCCGTAGTCCAGATAATCGCCGTAGGAGATGGCGTACCCCTGCTCCCTGATTCTGTTGATCTCTTCGGAAAGCAGCCGCGGGCTAACGTTCCGGAATTCCTCCTGAGCAGCCAATTCCGTCAAATACGCCCGGATAAACTCCTCATCCATAAAGGAAAGCAGGGCCTTGCGCGCGGCGCCGCTGTGCAGCGGCATCTCTTTGCCCACCAGCTCAATCACCTTGACCGGGTGGGGCCCTTCCACCCTTTCTAAAAACACTCCCATCCGGCCCTGCGCCACCGTCAGGTAGGAATCTTCCCCGGTGCGCGAGGTGAGCTCCTTCATAACGGGCAGGGCTGCCTTGCGCAGGTCCAGCATCCCTTTCACCTGCAGGCCCAGTTTTAAAAGCTGCGGGCCCAGCCGGTAGTTCTTTGTGCCGGGATCCTGCTCAACCACCCCGAACTCCTTAAACGTTTGCAAAAGCCGGTGGGTCGTGCTGGGCGGAAAACCCGTCCGGCCGGCCAGTTCCTTGATGGACAGGCCGTTTTCCGTCCCCTCCGCGGAAATGGCCAGCAGGATTTCCAATCCCTTGCGCAGGGTGTTGCTCATTGCACATCAACCCGTTCCAGATAGTAAAATCCATTCCACTATTTAAGATACATATGTATATTTAGACACTCCTCGGGTGATTTCCTGCTTCTTTCCCCAAAAAATTTGATTAAGCAAAAGTTTTGAAGGAGGTCGGGAGGGAGTTCAGGTTCATTCCCCCGGTGCGCTTTCTCCTTCCCCCGCAGGGATACCCGCCTCCTGCGTCCCGGCCGGCGCCTTCTCGCCCCGGAGCAGGTTCAGCGCCAGGCCGAGCCCAATGAGGATAATTCCGATGAGGTCGGTAAAGAGACCCGGATGAATACACAAAAGAGAGCCCGCCAGCAAAATAATCCTCTGCAGCCGGTTCGCGGGCCGGGCCAGGTACCCGATCGCGGAGGCCGCCAGCGCCAGCACCCCAATGGCCGCCGAAGCGGTGGTCCAGATAATGTCCAGGGTTTCGCCCCGGGCAAGCAGAGCAGGGTGATAGGCAAATATAAAGGGGACGAGAAAGGCAGCCACCCCGATCCGCAAGGCGGCAAAACCGATGGTCATCGGATTATCCCGCGCAATGCCCGCGGCGGCGTAAGCGGCCAGGGCGACCGGCGGCGTAATGGCGGAGATGATGGCAAAGTAAAAGACGAACAGGTGGGCCGCCAGGGGGAGGATCCCCATTTTGGCCAACGCCGGCGCCGCCATGGTGCCGGTGACGATGTAGGCGGCAGTGGTGGGCAGCCCCATGCCCATGATCAAGGCCACCAGGGCGGTCAGCAGCAGGGCCAGCCACAGGGTCCCGCCCGCCAGAGCAATGATGATGGCGGAAATTTTCAGGCCCACGCCCGTTAAATTAATGCTGCCAATCACCAGGCCGGCCGCTGCGCAGGCCAGGGCCACCGCAATGGTATTCCTGGCCGCCGCCACCGCTCCTTCCTGGAAGCGCCGCCAGTTCAGCCAGGTTTCCCGGCGGAAAAAGGAAACGACAAACATGGCGATGATGGCATAGAATCCGGCCCGGATGGGGGTGTACTGGAGGATCAGGAAATAAACCAAAACCCCCAAAGGAATTAAGAAGTGCCCTCCTTCGCGCAGCACCCGCCAGAGGTTCGGCAACTGCGCGCGGGGGAGCCCGGTGAGCCCCAGCCGGCGCGCTTCAAAGTGCACGCTGAAGAGCACGCCCAGGTAGTAAAGAAAAGCCGGGATCAGCGCTGCTGTGACCACGCTGATGTACGGGATGGCCAAAAATTCAGCGATGATGAAAGCCGCCGCACCCATGATCGGCGGCATCAGCTGGCCGCCGGAGGAGGCGCAGGCTTCTACCGCCCCGGCAAAAAAGGGCTTATAGCCATTCCGGATCATGAGGGGAATGGTAAAGGTGCCGGTGCCCACCACGTTGGCCACCGCGCTCCCGGAAATAGTACCCATCAGGCCGCTGGCCAGCACCGCCGTCTTGGCCGGCCCGCCGCTGAACCGGCCCATCAGGGCCATGGCCAGCTTGAGAAGAAAGTCGCCCATCCCCAGTTTTTCCAACATCGAGGTAAGGAAGATAAAGAGGAAAATATAGTTGGCCGAAACTCCCAGCGGAACCCCGAAAATACCCTCGGTGGTCAGGTACATTTGGGAGATCACCCGGCTCAAGGAATACCCCTTGTGGCCCAACATGCCCGGAATATAGGGACCGAGGAAGTTATAAATTAAAAAGGATCCGGCAATGATTACCAGTACCCAGCCGGTGGCCCGGCGGGTAGCTTCCAGAATCAGCAGGATCATAATCCCTCCGAACACCAGGTCAAGGGTGGAGGGCACTCCCAACCTGTTCACAATATCCTGATAAAAAAGGACAATGTAGCCGCCGGAAGCCAGAGCCAGCACAACTAAAACCCAGTCCAGCCAGTTGGCCCGGTCCACCCCCCCTCCCCTGCGCAACGGAAAGATCAAGAAGACAAGGATAAGGATCAAGACCAGATGCACGTCCCGCTGGATCCAGGCGGTAAACATGGAGATGCCGGCTGTGTATAAATGGAAAAAAGTTAGCGTCAGGCTCACAATGATGATGGCAACCATGGTAGGGGTGATCCTGGAAGTCCTGCCGGCATTGCCGTTACCGGCTATGCGCGCTCGCATAAAATAATTTCTCCTTTCAGTACGCCGGATAAAATACCGGGGGAAAGCCTGACTACTTCCAGATGCACCAGGGTTTGCCCCCGGAAGTATTGCTTCAGGTGAATCTCCCGCCGACGGTACAATAAAGTATGGTCGGCAACTGTCCCCACCCGCAAGGGGAGTAAATCCGCCGGCCGGTGCATCCCGTCAATGACGTCCCAGCCGTTTTCGCCCCGGAGAACGCCTTCCCCTGTATAACCGAGCCCGGCCCCGAAGCAAAAACAGCGGGTGCCGGTGAGCACCAGCTCACCGTCCAGGAAACGGAATTCATCGTAAACCGGGAGGCGGTCCACAGAGTGAATGTAGCGGAGCTGGAAGCCTTCCCCGGGGGCGAGAAAACCTACCAGCAAACCACGGCTGTGCTCCGCATTCCGGATCAGGAGGAGATGCTGGCGTCC
>JBFMEJ010000043.1:0-8561 GCA_040753275.1 Bacillota bacterium | reverse complement strand
GGAGTGTTTCAAAATCCCGGTGACCAGGAAATTAAAGATTTATTAACCAGAAGCAAAACCATCGCCGTCGTCGGCCTCTCCGATAAGCCGGAACGGGACAGCTACCGGGTGGCGCAGTACATGCAGGAAAAAGGCTACCGGATCATCCCCGTGAATCCGCGCGTGAAGGAGGTCCTGGGGGAAAAGGCCTATCCTGATCTGGCCGCCGTCCCCGGGCCGGTGGACATTGTCAACGTTTTCCGGCGCAGCGAAGAAGCCCCCGGGGTGGTGAAAGAAGCGCTTGCCCTAAAGCCCGCGGCGGTTTGGCTGCAGCTGGGCGTGATCAGCGAGGAAGCCGCGGCGCTGGCCAGGGACCAGGGCGTGCCGCTGGTCATGGACCGCTGCATCAAGATCGAGCACGGACGCTTACTAGGCAGTTAGCAAAGGCGCCGGCTTGCCCGCGGCCCAATAGGGAAGAAAACAGTATGCACGTCGTCCTTGTGGAGCCGGAAATCCCAGCCAACACCGGCAATATCGCCCGGACCTGCGCCGTCACCGGCACTGTTTTGCACCTGGTGCGTCCCTTAGGTTTTTCCACGGAGGATAAGTACCTGAAAAGGGCCGGCCTGGACTACTGGCACCTGGTGGAGATCCATTATTACGACGGTTTTGCCCAGGTCGAACAAAAATACCCGGAGCACAGCTTCTTTTTTGTTTCCACCAGGGGGGAGCGCCTCTACACGGAAGTCCGGTACCCGCCGGACGCCTTTTTGGTTTTCGGCAAGGAAACCCGGGGCTTGCCGCCGGACTTGCTGGCGGCGAATAAAGACCGCTGTGTGCGCATCCCGATGATTAATCAGGCCCGTTCCTTAAACCTGGCCAACTCGGTGGCCGTCGTTCTTTACGAAGCCCTGCGGCAGCACGGGTTCCCCGGCCTTGGCTAAAGGCCCGGCAAAAATGTTTCAAGAATCAGGATTCGGCTTTGAAGTGAAGGATTCAACTTTGCAGGAGGGGTTGAACCGGCTTGTTGGATTTGAGCATCCCGGAATTGCACAAGGCGCTGGAACGGGAAGGGTATATCTGCGACTTAGAGCAGGCGGTGACCATTTACCTGGCCTTAAAACTGGGCAAGCCCCTTTTGGTGGAGGGGGCGCCGGGCGTCGGGAAAACGGAAGTAGGCAAGGTCTTAAGCAGGGTTTTGCAAACCGAGCTGATCCGCCTGCAGTGCTACGAGGGCCTGGATGAAAACAAAGCTTTGTACGAGTGGAACTACCAGCGTCAGCTGCTGAAAATCCAGGTTTTAAAAGAAACCGGCTGCGCCGCCGGGGATGAAACCAGCCTGTTTGGTCCGGAATACCTGTTGGAGCGCCCCCTGTTAAAGGCGATCCGGGCCGACCGCCGGGTGGTTTTGCTCATTGACGAATGCGATAAAGTGGATGAGCCCTTCGAGGCTTTTTTATTTGAACTGTTATCGGATTTTCAAGTTTCCATCCCGGAGCTGGGCACCCTGACGGCCAGGCAGGTCCCGGTGGTGGTGCTGACCAGCAACGGTGAACGGGAACTTTCCGACGGCCTGCGGCGCCGGTGTGTTTACCTTTACCTGGACTACCCCGGCGTGGAAAAAGAGGTGCGCATTCTGCAAGCCAGGGTGCCGGAAGCTGGCGAAAAATTAATCCGGCAGATCGCCCTGGTGAGCGGTTATCTTCGCTCCCAGGCGGATCTAAAAAAGCGGCCCTCCATCGCGGAGAGCCTGGACTGGGCCAGGGCGCTGGTAGCCTTGAATGCCCACTGCTTAACCGAAGAAAACCTGCATTTCACCCTGAACATGCTGCTTAAAAACCAGGACGATCAGGACCTGGTCAGATCGAAAATCGGCCTTGCCGCTCTTTTAAACAGTTGCCAGAAAAACGAAACCGGCCCCCAGGCGGCAGACCGCCAGGAAGCCTGCCGGGCGGCGTACGGCTGCCGCCACGCTTAGGCGCGGCGCTGCTCCGGAGAAGGGAAGCGAAGACCGGCATGCAGAATCATGCCCCGGAAATGTCTTTGGCTATTGCCAAATTTGTGCGCGTCCTGCGGCTTTCCGGCGTGCGGGTGAGCGTGGCGGAAACAATGGACGCCTACCGGGCGCTGGCCTGGATCGACCTGCTGGACCGCCGCCAGGTCAAGGCGGCCCTGCAGGCTCTTTTGATCAAAAACCCGCATGAACGGCCGGTTTTCGACCGGGCTTTTGATCTGTTCTTTCTCCCCGGGGAGGCGAAGGAAGAGCTTTTCGCTCGCTGGCGGCGGCAAAAGGAAGCGGAGGAACAAAAGCTCCGGGCCGCCGGGCAGGAGCTGGCGCAGCTGTTCCAGCCCTGGCAGGGTTACATTCCGGAGAAGTACCGGCTGACCCGGGAAAACCTGCAGACCTTTACCCGCCTGCCGGCCCGGGAACAAAAACGGCTTAAAGAGCTAATCGCCCAAATGCGCGGCAACCCGGTGAACAACCCGGGGGAGTTGGTTGCGCGGGTGGTTCAGGCGGCGTTGAATTACTGGCGCTACTATCTGCTGAAAAGGGAGGCGGAGGAAAAGGAAGTTCCTTCCCCGGAGGACCTTTTCCCCGTCAGCGCGGATTTTTACCGCGATCCCGGCGAGCAAATTCTCTACGCCGATTTGCAAAATATCCAGGATGAGCAGCTGCCCAAAATGACCGCGCTGATCCGGCGGCTCTCGGCCCGGCTGGCCGGGCGTCTGTCCCGCCGCTACCGGCAGAGCCGCCGCTCCCTGGCCATTGATTTCCGGCGGACAATCAGGCAAAACGTCCGTTACGGCGGAACGCCCCTGGAATTGCGGTACCGGGGCCGCCGCCCCAAACGCCCCCGGCTGATCCTGATCTGCGACGTTTCTGCCTCCATGGCCCGCTACTCCAGGTTCGTGCTCCAATTTATCTACGGTTTAAACAGCGCCGGCCAGAAGGTCGAAAGCTATATTTTTTCCGAGGATCTGGAAAGAGTTACCCCTTATTTCGAACGCCGGCGGGATTTTGCCGCAACGATGACGGACCTGATGAACGAAAGCAGGCAATGGGGACAAACCACCAATTTTTACCTGGCCCTGGAAACTTTCCGGCGTGAGTATAAAAAGTTAATCGCGCCCGATGCCGTTTTCATCATCGTCAGCGATACCAGGACGGTTTGCTGGGAGCAGGCCGCCGGGCTGCTGGGGGAAATGGCGCGGAAGGTCCGGGACGTCATCTGGTTAAATCCGGTGCCTGCTGCCGGGTGGCCCGGCCTGCCGGCGGCAGCGGCTTTCCGGAAGTGCGCCCAAATGTACGAATGTTACAGTCTTTATCATCTCGAAAAAATTTTCCAGAAAAAAATCCCCGGATAAAGAAGGATTCCTTAATTGCTTTGTTGAATTTAACTAAACAGTTACCGGACACAACAGGACACAATACCGGACAACGGGGAGCTCCTGGCGCGAGGGGCTGAGAAAGGGCTGACCTAGCACCTGACCCGCAAAACCTGATCGGGATAATGCCCGCGGAGGGAAAGAGGCTTTTGGGTACACTCTTTTTGGCGGGTGTGCCTTTTTTATGTGGATTTTTAAAGGAGGAGCGGTTGAAAAATGCAAATTGAGGACATCGTTGTTTCCCGCGCGATCATCACCCGTTATACTGAGGATCTGCTGGCTGCCCTCGATACCGACGTGGCGATTGCCGGGGGAGGACCGGCGGGTCTTACCGCGGCCCGCTACCTGGCCGAAAAGAACCTGCGCGTCGTCGTTTTTGAAAGTAAATTGAGCGTTGGCGGCGGCATGTGGGGCGGCGGGATGATGTTCAACCAGATTGTGGTCCAGGAAGAGGCGAAACCCATTTTAGACGAACTGGGGGTCCGCTGCGAGGTTTTCCAGGAGGGGTATTACACCGCCAATTCCGTTGAGGCGGTGGCCGCCCTTACTTTAGGAGCGGTGCGGGCCGGGGCGAAAATCTTCAATTTGATTTGCGCCGAGGATGTGATGGTCCGGAACGGCCGGATTACCGGCCTGGTTTTGAACTGGAAAGCGGTGGAAATGGCCAACCTGCACGTCGACCCTCTGGCCGTGCAAAGCCGGTACGTCATTGACGCCACGGGCCACGACGCCCAGGTGGTCAATTTTGTGGTCCGCAAGCTGAAGGCTTCCCTGCAAACGGCCAGCGGCGGCCTGGAGGGGGAAAAGTCCATGTGGGCGGAGCGCGGCGAAGGGGTCATTATGGAAAATACCCGGGAAGTGTACCCCGGTCTCTACGTGGCCGGAATGACGGCCAATGCCGTCTGCGGCGGGCACCGGATGGGCCCCATCTTCGGCGGGATGCTTCTTTCCGGGAGAAAGGCGGCGCAGTTGATTATCGAACGGGAGAAAAAATGAGGGAGAAAGGATAAGGGAAAAAGGCACAAAGGCACAAAGGGACAGAGGTACACACTAACCCCTAACCCCCTACTTACTTTGTGCCTGCGAACTTGCTTCCGGAACTTTTTCTTGACAATTGTAGCCGATGGTGCTAACCTATTGCTGATAGTAGTTATTATTTGGGGTGTCTGATTTGGCCAAAACGACCCGCATGACCAGACAAAAAAAACTGATCCTGGAAATCTTACGCGGCACCAATACCCATCCTACGGCCGACTGGGTTTACGAACAGGCCCGGAAAGTGATCCCCGACATCAGCCTGGGCACGATCTACCGTAATTTAGGGCATTTGAAAACTACCGGCGAGATTATGGAGTTGTGTTACGGCAGCACCTTCAGCCGGTACGACGGAAATCCGCAGAATCATTATCATTTTGTCTGCAAAGGGTGCGGCCGGGTCCTTGATCTGGACCTCCCCGTGTTGAACGAACTCGAGGAACAGGTCGCCCGTCGGACCTCCCTGCAGGTCACGGGGCACAGGATGGAATTTTACGGTTATTGCCGGGAATGCGGGAAAGAAAAAGAAGAGTCCAAAGAAAAGGGAGACTGACTGCTGCCCGGAAAAATTCTTCTTTAAAAATTCTTCGTTCCTGAAGACCTTGAAGAGCGGCTTCAAGGTCTTTGATTTTTTCCGAGCGAGGCAGGATTTTCCGGCGGCAAAAAGAATGAGATAGATATAAATATAGATGGGTGAGGCGGATGTTTGTACACCTGCACGTACACACCGAATACAGTTTGCTGGACGGGGCGGCGCGGATTAAAGAGGTTGTCGCCGCCGCCCGGAAGATGGGAATGCCCGCGCTGGCCATTACCGACCACGGTTCGATGTTTGGCGTGGTGGATTTTTACAAAGCCTGCCGGAAAGAAGGCATCAAGCCGATCCTGGGCTGCGAGATTTACATGGCACCCCGCACCATGAGCGACCGCGTTCCCCACGTGGACGATCACCTCTATCACCTGACCCTGCTGGCGGAAAACGAGAAAGGCTACCGGAATCTTTTGCAGCTGGTGTCTTTAGGCTACATCGACGGTTTTTACTACAAGCCGCGCCTGGATAAGCAAACGCTGGCCCGCTTCAGCCCGGGCCTGATCGCCTTGAGCGGCTGCGTGGCGGGGGAAGTGGCCGAACTGGTGCAGACCGGCCAGCTGGACAAGGCGCGGCAGGCGGCCGCGGAGTATAACGATATTTTCGGCGCCGGTAATTTTTATTTAGAAGTACAGGACCACGGTTTGCCCGAACAGCAGACGATCAACCGGGGCCTGGTGGAGATCGGCCGCGCCCTGCAGGTCCCGTTGGTGGCCACCAACGACGTGCATTACGTGAAGCGCGAGCACGCCGAGATGCAGGACGTCCTCTTGTGCATCCAGACGGGGAAAACCATCGACGACCCGAACCGGCTGCGCTTTAATTCCAACGAACTTTATTTAAAGAGCCCCGCCGAAATGGCCGGCCTATTCGGCGAAATCCCCGCCGCCCTGGAAAACACGCTGGCCATTGCCGGGCGCTGCCAGGTCGACCTGGCCTTTAACCAGCTGCACCTGCCCGATTATCCCATTCCGGAAGGAAAGACCGCCGATTCTTACCTGGCGGAGTTATGCTACCAGGGCATTCAGTGGCGCTACGGGGAAATCACCGAGCCGGTGCGCCGGCGCCTGGAATACGAATTGAGAGTAATCAGGCAGATGGGCTACGCGGCCTATTTTTTGATCGTTTGGGATTTCATTCATTACGCCCGTTCGCAGGGGATCCCCGTGGGTCCCGGCCGCGGCTCGGCCGCCGGCAGCCTGGTCGCCTACCTGCTGGGCATCACCAACCTCGACCCGCTCAAATACGGGCTCCTTTTCGAGCGCTTTTTAAATCCCGATCGGGTTTCCATGCCCGACGTGGACGTGGACCTCTGCTTTGAACGCCGGGGCGAGGTAATCAGTTACGTTGCCCGGCGGTACGGCGCCGACCGGGTGGCCCAGATCGCCACCTTCGGCACCATGATGGCGCGGGCGGCCATTCGCGACGTCGGCCGGGTTTTGAACATGCCTTACGCGGAAGTGGACCGGGTGGCCAAGCTGGTGCCGGCGGAATTGCACATCACCATTGAAAGGGCTCTGCAGGAGTCCCCGGAATTGCGGGAAATGTACGAGCAGAACCCGCAGATTAAAAAATTGATCGACATGGCCTCCCTTCTGGAGGGGATGCCCAGGCACGCCTCCACCCACGCGGCCGGGGTGGTGATTACCCGGGA
This sequence comes from Bacillota bacterium, assembly GCA_040753275.1. GTDB lineage: Bacteria > Bacillota > Desulfotomaculia > Desulfotomaculales > Nap2-2B > JAIMBK01. The sequence goes on along the minus strand of JBFMEJ010000043.1, from coordinate 1,917 downwards.
GCCGCTGACCCATTACCTGCCCCTGTATAAGGCCGCCGACGGCCCGCTGACCACCCAGTTCGCCAAAGACCAGATCGAGGAACTGGGTCTTTTGAAAATGGACTTGCTGGGCCTGCGCACCTTAACGGTAATTGCCGAAGCAATCCGGCTGATTGCCAAAAGCGGGAAGCCGGCCCCGGACATCGAGAAAATTCCTTTGGACGACCCGCCAACCTACGCCTTGCTTTCCGCGGGGGAAACCGCCGGCGTCTTCCAGCTGGAGAGCAGCGGGATGCGTTCGATCCTGAAGGAGTTGCGCCCGGAGGGATTCGAAGACATTGTCGCCCTGGTGGCCCTTTACCGTCCCGGTCCGCTGGGCAGCGGAATGGTGGAGGATTTTATCAAAAGGAAGCACGGCCAGAAAAAAATAACCTACCTGCACCCGCAGCTGGAACCGATCCTGAAGGACACTTACGGGGTGATCCTCTACCAGGAGCAGGTGATGCGCATCGCCAGCGACCTGGCCGGCTTTTCTCTGGGGCAGGCCGATTTGCTCCGCCGCGCCATGGGTAAAAAGAAGCCGGAGATCATCGCCGGGCTGCGCTCCCAGTTCGTCGAGGGGGCGGTCCAAAACGGCTGCGCGGAGGATGTGGCCGGCCAGATCTTTGACTTGATGGAATATTTTGCCGGTTATGGTTTTAATAAAAGTCATTCGGCAGCCTACGCCATGGTGGCCTACCAGACGGCCTACCTCAAGGCCAACTATCCGGCCGAATACATGGCCGCCCTGCTGACCTCCGTCCGGGACAATACGGATAAAATCGCCGCCTACGTGGAAGAATGCCGCCGGATGGGCATCGCCGTGCTGCCTCCCGACATTAACGAGAGCGAGACAGATTTTACGGTCGTGGGCGGAAAAATCCGCTTCGGGCTGGCGGCCATTAAAAATGTGGGCGTGGCCGCGGTGGAGATCATTATCCAGGAGCGGCAGCAAAAAGGCGCCTTTCGCAGTTATACCGATTTTTGCCGGCGCCTGGATACGCGCGTAATAAACCGGCGCGTTGTGGAAAGTCTAATTAAAAGCGGCGCCTTCGATTCCCTCGGCCACCGGCGCGCGCAGCTGATGGCGGCGGTGGACAGCGCCTTGGAACTGGCCGGCCAGGCGGCGAAGGAGCGGGCCAACGGCCAGCTATCCCTGCTGGATCTGTGGGGGGATTATACCGGCGATACCTTTTCTTTTGAGCTGCCCGACATCGCCGAATACCCTCCGGGGCAGCTGCTGGCCATGGAAAAGGAAGCCCTGGGGTTGTACATCAGCGGCCACCCGCTTTCTGAATACCGGGGATGCTTAAGCCGGCTGGCGACGGCAAACGTGGCGGAAATCAAGGAAATGGAACCGAACAGTCCGGTGGTGCTGGGCGGGATGATTACGGCGGTGAAGAAAATCAACACCCGGAAAGGGGAAATTATGGCCCGGTGCCAGTTTGAGGATTTAACCGGCGCCTGCGAGGTAATCTGTTTTGCGCGGACCTACCAGGAGTATAAAAGTTTGCTCCGGCCGGATCAGGTAGTCATTGTGCGCGGGCGGGTGAACTTAAACGATGAAGAGGCAAAAATTGTCGCGGAGGAGATTTCCCCGGTCAAAAAGGAACCGGCCGGCAACGTTTACCTGCAGTTCAAGAACACTTCGCTGGATTTAATTACCCGGGTGCAGCTGGTCTTGCGCAGTTGCCCGGGGCCTTCGCCGGTCTACCTGTATTTTCCCAAAGACAAAAAATTGGCCCTGGCCCCCAAAGAATTTTGGGTTGACCTGTCTACACCGGTGGTCGCCAGGCTGCAAGACGTCCTGGGGCCGGAAAACGTAAAAGTGAAGGAAGGGTAGAAAGATGCCGGAAAACGAGCGTTTTTATGATGATTACGTTGTGATTAAGGCTTTGG
>JBFMEJ010000042.1:0-8588 GCA_040753275.1 Bacillota bacterium | reverse complement strand
GCCCAGGCCCGGATGGCCCGCAAAGTCCCTTTTACCACCTACGACCTGTACGACGACCTGCCGGAAGTCAACCCGGCCCGGCTGACCCAATCTTTCGAAGCAATCTCCGCCGGTGCCGAACTGGCAGAGATTCTGGACCTTCCCCCGGGAAAGCCTCTTATGCACATAACGACCGTCGTTTATTTAGACAACGGAAGGCCGGTGGAATACAGGCACTCCTACTACCGGGGGGACATGTACCGCTTCCACATCACCCGCCCGGCGCGATAACAAAGCTACATCGCTACACCAGCGGCTGCCGGCGAAAGGCTTCCGTTTCGTACTCCTCGATCCGCCCGCGGTCGCTCAGTTCGGCCAGTTCCGGATCCACCGGCAAAACTTCAATCAGCCTTACCCCCGCCTGGCAGGCGACGTCCTCCGCCTTGCTGACCCCGAAGAGGTAGATCTCTTCGCCGCATTTGGGGCATTTCAGATAACTCATGTTTTCCACCATGCCCAGGATGGGGATGCCCATGTGCTCCGCCATCTTGATCGCTTTTTTCACCACCATCAGGGAAAGGTCTTGCGGGGAGGTGACCACCACCAGTCCATCCAACGGCAGGGACTGCATCACCGTTAAGGGCACGTCCCCCGTTCCCGGCGGCAGGTCGACAATCAGATAATCGAGCTTCCCCCAGACCACGTCCGTCCAGAACTGCTTGACCACGCCGGCGAGGATCGGACCGCGCCAGATCACCGGGTCGTCCTCCCGGGGCAGCAGCAGGTTCAAAGACATCACAGCAATACCCAGGGAAGTTTTCACCGGCAAAATATGACTGTCAAAAGCATCCGGGCGGTCCTTCAGGCCAAACATTTTGGGAATGCTGGGGCCGGTAATGTCGGCGTCCAGAATGCCTACCTTGTACCCCTGGCGGGCCAGGCCGACGGCCATGAGAGCAGTAACGGAAGATTTACCCACCCCTCCCTTGCCGCTGAGCACCGCCAGGACGTGCTTGATGTCGTTAAACTCGCTCTGCTCCAGGATTTCCGGTTTTTTCTTTACGGCGGCCGGGCCGGCCTGTTCCTGGGCACCGCAGGTGGAACCGCAGGCAGCATTGCCGGTATTGCAGGCTGTACACGGATTATCGGACATTTTTTACCATCTCCCTCTCCCCGAATCAATAAATATGCTGTGCAAAATATACTGCGCGGGTATACCTCTGGAAACATTACGGTCAATAGTTCATAATGCGTCCACCATTATCTTATGCCTGCCCCGCCATTTTGTCAAGCCCTTGCCGTTATTTTGCCCCCCATTATTTGCCCCACCATTTAAAATACTCAAGTCCTTTTTCGATTTCAAGCCCCTTTTTGTTCAAGCCCTTTTTTGACCGCCTGTTTCTATTCTGTCCAGCAGTCTGTTCATAACCGTGGCAAACTCTCCCCAGCTGACCGGCGCAGCGGGGTCGTGATCGCCGACAATTAAGCCCCGCTCTTTTAAACGGGCGATTTCCCCCGCCGGATCCCACTGTTGTTTCGGAACAAGGGCCAGGGCTTTGGCCACGGCGGCCGCCAGCGCCCCCGCCAGGCCGTCGAGAAACCGCGGGTCGGTCAGGTGGGCAGCGTCCCGGGGGTTATCGATAAAAAGGTTTTCCAGCAGCACCGCCGGCATCCTGGTCTCCCGCAAAACCGCAAAGTTGGCCCGCTTTTTCCCACGGTCCGGAAAACCCAAAGTGCCGTAATAACGCGCCAGTTCCTCATGGATGACCGAGCGCAGCGCTTCCGTTTCGTCCGGCGCGCTCACGTGCACGTAGCTTTCAAAACCCGTGCCCCTGCCGGCGTTGATGTGCAGTGAGCAAAAGAAAGCGGCCTGGTGCCTGTTGGCTATCCTCGCCCGCTCATTCAGGCTGACCGTCTCGTCGCCGCTTCTGGTGGCAATTATTTCCACCTGATATCCATTCAACTTGCTGATTAGCAGTTCACCTAATTTTAACGTAAGATCTTTTTCTTTTAATCCAAAACCGGCTGCTCCCGGATCCTCTCCGCCGTGGCCGGGATCGATCGCAATTAACATAAAAAACCCTCCCCGGATGAAATCAAGTTTCCCAGGCCCAAAGACACAAAGATGATCAGAGAAAGAAGAAACAGGCGTTCTCAAAAGCCAATTCACAGGGCAGAACAGCTTTCTTTCCAAAATAGTATACCGTACACATGTTCGGTTGTCAAGAGAAGATTTTGGGAAATTTTCAACTCCTTAGCATGTAACCAAAACTCCTGATTAAACCTTTTAAGAAAAAAAGAAAAAGGGAAAAATTCCCTTTTCGGCCGGAATATTTTCAATTAAATTTCCTTCCGGGAAAATCGATTTTATCTTTTTCTTTGAACCAAGCAGGCCTTGTTTATTTTTCGTCATCAATGCTTCCGCGGAGGATTAAATCAGTCACCCAGCTATCTAATTTCCATATTTCTTTGATGGTGGCGTCCCGGGAGGGATTCGAACCCCCGACCGACGGATTAGAAGTCCGTTGCTCTGTCCAGCTGAGCTACCGGGACAAAAAAGCGAATTGATGCACAAAAAAGCCGTGATGCACAAACCTACCGGAGGATATTGCAAGTATAGTATAATATATTTTGGCCGGTAATGCAACAGTTACCGGTCCGAACGTGCCGACGCCGGAAGAGACTCGGGCCGAAGAGCATAACCACCCGGGCGCGGGGATTGAGCGGTGGTGATTTCCGGCATCATCGCCGCCAACGACATCACCGGCTGGAAGGCGAAAAGGAGCTAAAAAATTAAAATGGAGCGGGTGCAGCTTAATTTGTGAAATTTTCGACTTTATTAAGAACCGTTGAACCTTAAGATCAAACCTTTTAAGGAAAAAACATTTCTTTTCCGGCTGAGATATTATAAATTACTACCACCTCTCCTCTTTAGCCTGCGCACAGCGGAGGTGAATTTTATGAATCTCCAGGAAACTTTCCACTACTTGAAGAAGGCCGGGGTAAAAGCCTTACCGGTGCCGGGAACGAATAAATATTGCATCTCTTTCCAGGACGGCCAATCCGTCTACGTAAGAGAAAAAATTTTACTCCAGCTGGCCAGATTTTCCGTTAAAGATCCCGATACAATTATTCGAACCCTGAAAGATTCGCAAACACCCCTCAGTTAAGGGTGTTAAACTTTTCTGGCGCCGCTTTTCTGCCGGCGCCGCTTTTCCGGGTTTCTCTCTTTTTTTAGCATCCCGCCGTTTTTTTAAGTGCTTGGCCGGTTGATTCCCCGGCGGCGGGTTTTTCTTTTTGCTTCGGCGGCCCGCCCCACCTCCCAGACGGGGCGGTACCCTCCCTCCATGCTGCCGGGCACCCTGTACCTGGCAACAACGCCGTAAACCCGTTTTCTGTTCACCTGCATCCCCTTTCCGGAAAATATCTCATTAATTCTCCTTAAAATTTCTCTTCATAATAATTATCCCCTCCCCAAAATTTATTATGCCAAAAAGCCCGGGCAGGATTTTGCACCTCTTTTGCCGAAAGTATATAAGAAATGCAAAACAAACCAAAGGGGGAGGACGATCTACCTTGACGGCGGCGAAAAAAACTTATAAGTTCAGTTACCGGATTGACCAGGCGCTGTGCATGGCCTGCGCGGCCTGCGAATGGGAATGTCGGGACGGGGGAATTTATATTGACGCCACGGTAAATTACGCCATCAACCTGGAAAATTGCACGCGCTGCGGCCGCTGCTTCCGGGCCTGTCCGACAGGAGCCATCAGCAGGGTGAACAACCCGTAGCCGGCCGTAGAAAGGGTTCGGGAAAGCAGCCTTACCTCCGGAAACGGTTTTAAACCAGGGCTGAAGCAACCGTCATGCTGCACAGAGTGACGGAAAGAGTTGAACCGGAGCAACACCGGCGGCCCCGGCGGGACAGCAAGAGCAAGGGCCACCCGGAAAGTCAGCCACCGCTTCCCGGAAAAAGAGACGGAAAAACAGTAAAAAAGAGACGGAAAAACAGTAAAAACGACGGAAAAGCCCTACCTCAGAGGTAGGGCTTTTTTCGTCTTCCGGAAGGATCCCGCCCTTTTTTTGCTCCTCGCCCGCCTTGCCCTGCGCCGCCCTTGCTCCGTACCCATGATTCCTTTCAGTCCTCCAAAAAACCAGCGAGAACGTCCAAAATGTCGATGGTCCGGATAATTCCCACCGCCTTTTTCTCTTTATCCAGAACGGGGATGTGGTTGATCTGGTTGGTGAGAATCACGCGCGCCACTTCCTGCACGGGCGTATCTTCGTTCACGAAAACCTTGACGACCGGGCGCATGATCTTTTTCACCTTGACCTTTTTCAGCCGCTCCTTTTCGATCCGCATAAAGAAGGTGCCCCAGTTGTCGGTGGTCCAAATATCCTCTTCCACCCCGTAAACCCCCAAAGCCTTTAAAAGCGTCCGGGTGGTTAAAAAACCGGCCAGGTTGCCCTCGTTGTCCAGCACAATTAAAGTCCGGAAACCCGAAGGAAGGGAATCCTTGAGGACCTGGATAGCGTGCTTTAAACTGTCGTTTTCGTTGACAGCGGCGTATTTGGACACCGGAACCATAATCTCCCTGGCTACTCGGTCGGGCATTATATTTTCCTCCTCCCGCTTAAATTATCGTTCAACCAAATTATAATCTTACCGCCCGGACGATGCCAACAACCAGCCCTTCAACAGTCATTTTTTTATCTCCAACGCAAAAAGAAAAAAGGCGAAAGTTTCACAAAATCCCTTCGCCTGTATCCTGTTTCGCCCGTATACAACGTAGTCCGGTATTCGTCCGGCGGCTTTTGCCCGGGCAAACCGGGGTCTTTCCGGACCCCCCTACTTCCGGGCGTAATTGAGCAATCCCCCCGCCAAAATGATCTCTTTCTGGCGGCTGGAAAGGTTGTGCTTTACCGGGAAAGTCCGGCCGGTAGCGAGGTTCTTGATCTCCAGGCGGTCGGCAAGCAGGCCTTCGTGCACATTCTCGATGACCAGTTCGTCGCCCTCCCCGGCGCCGTCGCCCGTCCTGGCGCTTTCCCTGCCGCCGGCGCCCGTCCTGGCGCCTGCCTCGCCGTCCACCCCGGCAACGGCGCCCGGCCCATTGATCCCGTTGTAATCTTCCTCGTTGACGAAGGTCAATGGCAATATGCCGAAATTGATCAGGTTTTGGCGGTGAATCCGGGCGAAAGATTTGGCAATGACCGCCTTCACACCCAGGTACAGCGGAGCCAGGGCGGCGTGCTCGCGGCTGGAGCCCTGGCCGTAGTTGGCGCCGCCGACGATAAACCCTCCGCCGGCCTTTTTGGCCCGCTCCGGGAACGTGGGGTCCACCGGCGCAAAACAGTGCTCCGCGATGGCCGGGATATTGGAGCGCAACGGAAGTATTTTCGCCCCGGCGGGCATGATGTGATCAGTGGTGATGTTATCCCCCACCTTCAGCAGCACCCTGCCTTTAATTTCAGCGGGCAGCGGGCCTGTCCGGGGGAGGGGCTTGATGTTGGGGCCCCTGGTTATTTCTACTTCGCTGCCGTCTTCGGGGGGCTTAATGATCAGGCGGTCGTCAATGGCGAATTTTTCGGGCATTTCGACCGTGAAGGCCTCACCCAGGGTCCGGGGGTCGGTGATGAATCCGGAAAGGGCCGACGCCGCCGCAGTCTCCACGCTGACCAGGTAAACTTGCGCATCTTTGGTGCCGCTCCGGCCCTCGAAATTCCGGTTGGAGGTCCGGAGCGAAACTCCGCCCGATGGCGGCGCCTGGCCCACGCCGACGCAGGGCCCGCACGCGCACTCCAGGATGCGGGCGCCGGCGGCGATCAGGTCCGCCAGGGCGCCGTCTTTGGCCAGCATGTAGAAAACCTGCCGGGAGCCGGGGGCGATGACCAGGCTTACGTGGGGAGCGATGGTTTTCCCTTTCAATATCTTCGCAACCTTCACCAGGTCCACATAGGAAGAGTTCGTGCAGCTGCCGATAAACACCTGGTCTACCTTCCGCCCGGCCGCATCGGCCACCCTGACTACGTTGTCGGGGCTGTGGGGCAGGGCGATTAAGGGTTCAAGCGCGTCGAGATCGATGTCGATTATCTCGTCGTACCCGGCCCCGGGGTCGGCGGCCAGAGGAACAAAATCTTTGCCCCGGCCCTGGGCCTCCAGAAATTTTTTCGTCGCTTCGTCGCTGGGGAAAAGGGAAGCGGTCGCCCCCAGCTCGGCGCCCATGTTGGTGATCGTAGCCCGTTCCGGGACACTCAAATGCTTGATGCCGTCGCCGCCGTATTCCATGACCTTGCCCACGCCGCCCTTGACCGTAAGGCGCCGGAGCACTTCGAGGATGATCTCCTTGGCGGAAACCCAGGGAGAAAGCCTCCCGTGGAGCCTGACATTCACCACCCCGGGCATGTTCAGGTAAAAGGGATGGCCGGCCATGGCCATGGCCACATCCAGTCCGCCGGCACCGATGGCCAGCATCCCGAGGCCCCCGCCGGTGGGGGTGTGGCTGTCCGAACCCAGCAGCGTTTTCCCCGGCACCCCGAATCTTTCCAGGTGCACCTGGTGACAGATGCCGTTGCCCGCCCGGGAGAAGTACACCCCGAACTTTGCCGCCGCACTCTGCAAAAATTTATGGTCATCGGCGTTCTCAAAGCCGGTCTGGAGGGTATTGTGGTCCACGTAGCTGATCGAAAGCTCCGTTTTTACCCGGGGGATGCCGATGGCCTCAAATTCCAGGTACGCCATGGTCCCGGTGGCGTCCTGGGTGAGCGTCTGGTCGATTTTGATGGCGATCTCCTCGCCGGGGACCATTTTTCCCTCCGCCAGGTGGGCAGAAATGATTTTTTGCGTGAGGTTTTGCCCCGTTCCGCGGCAATTTTCCTGCGAAAACGACATGTCAATCACCCAAAGCAAAATATAATCCTTTTCAAGTAACAAATCAAGGACTTAAGCAAGAAAAATCTCTTCCTGGATTTCCGAAACCGGGTGCCGTAAAAAGACCCTGAGCAGCGTTATTCGAAATGCCGTCTAAGGGGATGATCGCTACGTTATTACGGATGCCCACCCGTCCGTTTTCCCGGCGGTAGCCCTGGAAAGTTGGCTTTATCGTCCCGTCCACCATTACCACCTCGCGCTGGCCATATTATGAACGTGGACGTGGTCGCCCGGGCAATGGGCTGGGTGGCAAAACCGCAGGGCCACCCGTAAATAATGATGTTTTCGCCCTGGGCTACCGGTTTCACGGCAATTTTGAGCGGAAGCCTGCCGGCTGCTGGAATTCTTAAGCTACTTCGTCCCCTTAAGCGACGCCGGCGTCCCGGCCAACTCCATGATCGCCCTGGCTACGACCAGAAATAAAAGATAAAACCCCGGGAATAGTTGCTGCCGACGGCATTTTCCATCTTGACGGCTGCCGACGGGAAGGGTTAAACTACTTCATGACAGATAATTAATTAGTTTAACGTTTTTAGGCTTTAAGTATGCCGGTGCCCGGATACGTGGCCTAAGGCGAGGCAGAAAACCAGGACGGAGGGATTCGCCGGACTGTCCGGCGGAATGTAGGGTCTTTTGCGGGGGTGGAGCTAACGTAAAAAATGATCAGAGGAGATAGCGAATGAAAAATAAGAAAATCATCCTGATTGTAGCCGCACTCATGATCCTTTCGCTGGGGGCAGTGAGTTTTTACTACTGGTATATGAATACTTATTATGTTGCTACTGAAGACGCCAGGGTAGACACGGACATCTTCCGGGTCAGTCCCCGGATTTCCGGCGAAATCCTGGCCATCCACGGGGAAGAGGGACAGGCGGTTCGGGCGGGCGAGGTGGTCGCCCGGCTGGACGACACCACCCTGTCACCTTCGGCCAACCCGGACCTGGTGCTGGTAAGATCGCCCATCGACGGCATGGTGGTGAAAAGGTTGGCCCGTCCCGGGGAAATGGCCGCGCCGGGCCAGCCGATTCTCATGGTGATTAACCCGCGGGAATTCTACGTCACAGCTAATCTTGAGGAAGACAAGTTGCGCCGGGTTCAGGTGGGCCAGAAGGTGGATATTTCTTTAGACGCGTTACCGGGAATGAAATTTTCGGGCCGCGTAGAAAGAATCGGCAAGGCTTCCCTTTCTACTTTTTCCCTCCTGCCTGCCAGCAGCGGGAGCACCTTCACCAAAGTAGTGCAGCGGGTGCCGGTGAAAATTGTCTTTGACGAGCGCCCCAAGGAATACGTGGAAGTGGGTACCAACGCCTACGTACGGATCCACGTGAAGTGAGGTGCGGGCGTTGCCAAAAAAAGAAACGGGATTGGCTAAGGAGGCGCCGTTTCCCTGGCGCGCGCTGTTGATCCTGGTGATTGGTCCTTTTATGGCCATCCTGGACGGCAGCATCGTCAACGTGGCCGTACCCCGGCTTATGGCGATCTTCGGCGTGAACACGGACAAAATTCAGTGGGTGCTCACGGCCTACCTGTTGACTTCCGGGGTGGTGATTCCCGTCAGCGGCTATCTGGGGGACGTCTTCGGCTATCGGCGCATGTACATCCTCTCCCTGGGTTCTTTTACCCTGGGTTCACTTTTATGCGCCCTGGCCTGGAGCAATTCCTCATTGATCGCGGCCCGGGTGAT
>JBFMEJ010000041.1:887-8629 GCA_040753275.1 Bacillota bacterium | reverse complement strand
GGGCGGTCTTCTTTCACCTGTTGCCTGCCAGGGCCGTTTTGATTGATAAAAACCCCGAGCTGATCAACTTCTACAGAGTGGTTAAAGAAAATTTAGAGCCTCTTCTCAATGACCTGCGCAAACACAGGAACACGGCCGAGTATTACTACCGCCTGCGCTCTCTTGACCCGGAGAACCTGGACAAAGTGAGCCGCGCCTCACGGTTTCTTTACTTAAATAAGACGGGTTACAACGGTCTCTGGCGGGTAAATAAAAAAGGAAAGCACAATGTTCCTTTTGGCCGGTACAAAAATCCAAAATATACGGATGAAGAGAACCTGCGCCTGGTAAGCGCTGCTTTGCAACAAACTGAAATTGTTTTCGGTGATTTCAGCTTAGCGTTAGAATACGTTAAAAGGAACTGTTTTCTTTACCTTGATCCGCCATACCACCCGCTTTCGGTGACGGCCAGTTTTACAAGCTATACTTCCAACGCCTTTGGAGAGGAAGACCAGCGCCGGCTGGCGGAAGTTTTTCGCCAATTGGATGCAAAAGGCTGCCTGGTAATGCTCAGCAACTCGGACACGCCTTTTATCCGGAAGCTGTACGAAGGTTATGATGTCCAGGCAGTCTACGCCCGGAGGGCAATAAATTGCCGGGCGGAGGGCCGGGGGCCGATAACTGAGCTGGTGATAAGAAATTACTGTTAGGAGCAGTTTAATTGTCACCCGGGGGCAAAAGTACTAAAACGGGTTCGTTTTGGGAGCAGGTCATCAAGCCTGTTCTGGAAATCCATTATGCAGGTAAATACAAAACCAGGCAGTCGTGGGATACCGGTTATTTGGCGGCCTTGCAGGCCTGTTTTATCATCGTAAGCGCAAAATAGCAGCAGGTATCGGGGACAACGGAGCAGTTTTTTTATGGAAGTGCGTTGAGGAGCATTGGAGATTGCTTCCGGGGAAATTCCTGCGGAATCAAATTATTTACTTGGCAGACTTTTTTCTTCTGGATTTCCTTTTTTTCTGACGGTATCGGTGGTGTCGGGATAATTTTTTTCCGCCAGGTAACGTTGAACAACGTAACCAATAAAGAGGGAAAAATCATTTAAATTATTTTGAAGAATTCTGTAGACCTCTTGTCCGTCCAGGTCGGAGTATAGATGTACGGCTCGGTTGCGAAACTTCACCATTTTGTGGGCAGTCACGGTGAAATCCTCGGGAATAATTTGAGCCCGGGCCAAAAGTTCAAAAATTTCTCCGTAAGTTTTAGGAACCCCCAGTCGTTCCCGGGCGACCAGGTGATTGCCAATGTCGATCATTGCTTCGATCGATACCTGGAGAAGACGGATCGCGGCGTGGTAAGCAGTACTTTCTTCCGTAAAATCAGTAACGGGCATTTGTCTAATTGTGTCGAGCCGGCGCATGTTTTTTTCGATGAAGGAAATTTTATCCCGCAGTTTCTCCTTTTCCACCATACGAATAAGCCTCCCGCAGGGAACGGTCGTAATCCCGGCAAAAATTCAGGTAGTCGGGCATAAAATCAGCGTATCGTTTGCAAACCAATTCTTGAAAATCGTTCACTGCCTCAGCATCCCGCGCGAAAATTAGGCGCCCTGTGCTGATTACCTTAAATTGAAGCAGGACAGGTGCGTCGTTAAGAAGCAAGAGGTTGATATCATCAATATGGCAGATTTTAGCGAGATTAGCTTCTATTTCCATTTGCTTGGGGAGCGTCCGGTCAGCCTCCGGCGCCAGCAAAACGGCCAGATCTACATCGCTAAAGGGGGTTTGCGCCGCCGTACCGTAAGAGCCATAAAGATAGGCGGCGAAAATATCTTTATTTCCGGAAAAGTAACCAAGCAAATCCGGGAAAAAGGGGTCGATATTGATAAAAGCAGGTGCCCGGGATAATCTGGCCATGCCCTGACCTCCGCTGAACATTTTCTTCAAGCGTAACATTTCTGCTAATTTCCGTCAAGATTGAGTGTGAAACTCTTCCGGACAAAGGATTATCTGTTAAAAAATTTTTTCACCCCGGAACCTTTCCCGCAGTCCCGGCACGCTGGTATGCTTGCTGGCGCGGCCCGCCCGGCAGAGTCATGGGCAGGTTCAAAATCGCCGCTAACCGGGGCTTGAAAAAACCGAACAGGTGAAGAGAAGCTTGCAAAAAAGACCTGTTTTCGCGGCCAGGCGAAAACAGGTCTTTGCAACGCTTTAGGACAGCTTACTTATCTCTGTCGACGCCGGCATCCCGGAGTACGGGACGTTGCAGGTGAAGGTGACGGAAATAATCCCTGCAGCTGACATTTTAAAGAAGGTGGGAAAGGAGGGCCTTCAAGGCGCGTTTTTCCGCGGGGACCCCGAAGCCGGCGCGTGCGGGCTGTACAGGTTGAGGAAAAAACCAAAAAATTAAAAGAAAGATTTTTCCGCCGCCTTCCCCGGACTGGTTTTCCCGGCAGTGCATATAATGTAACTAAACAACAGGAGAATTTATAAGAAATAAACGAACAACGGGATGAAGGTAAGGAACGAAAGCAAAAAAACCGGAGCAAAGGGGCTGGAGCAAAGAAACCGGAATAAGGGGTGAAAGGGCGGGAGTGCCTGTGTCCGGCAAATATATCATCTCGCGCGACGATTGGTCGCTCCACCGCAAGGGGGAGCTGGACCGGCAGCGCCATCACGAAAAGATGAAAGAGGCAATCAAAAAGAACCTGGCCGACGTTGTTTCCGAAGAAAGCATCATCATGAGCGACGGCGGGAAGATCGTGAAGGTGCCCATCCGCACCCTGGACGAGTACCACTTTCGCTTTGACCAGGGGAAGCAAAAACATGCCGGGCAGGGGGACGGCAAAAGCAAGGTGGGGGACGTCCTGGCCCAGGAGCCGCAATCGAAAGGCGGAGCGGGGAAGGGCGCGGGTGAAGAGCCCGGGGTGGATTACTACGAGGCGGAAATCACCATCGACGAACTGGCCGAGATGATCTTCGAAGACCTGGGTTTGCCCAACCTGCAGCCGAAGAAAAAGCCTGAGCTTCCTGCGGATACCGTTGAATTCAAGGACATCCGCAAAAAAGGGATCAGCAGCAACATCGACCGGAAACGGACGATTTTAGAGGCCATCAAGCGCAACGCTTTAATAGGGGAGCGGGGCTTGACCAAAATCACCCCCGACGATTTGCGTTATAAAACCTGGGATCTGACCCATAAACAGGAATCGAACGCCGTGGTCCTGGCGATGATGGACACCAGCGGCTCCATGGGCCCGTACGAGAAGTACATCGCCCGCAGTTTCTTTTTCTGGATGGTGCGCTTTTTGCGGACCAAATACCAAAACGTACAGATTGTTTTTCTGGCCCACCACGTGGAGGCCAGGGAAACCACGGAGGAGGAATTTTTCACCAAGGGCGCCAGCGGCGGCACCCGCTGCTCCTCGGTTTACAGGCTGGCCCTGGAAATCATCCAAAACCGCTACAACCCGCGGGATTACAACATCTACGCCTTCCATTTCTCCGATGGGGATAACCTGGCTTCGGACAACGAGCTGTGCATCAAACTGATTCAGGATTTGCTCCAGGTCTGCAATCTGGTCGGCTACGGGGAAATTGAAGGGCCTTATTACTACACCAGCACGCTGCGCTCGGCCTACAAAAAGATTAGCGACCCTAAATTCATCGTGGTCACCATCAAGGACAAAAGCGGCGTTTACCCGGCGCTGAAGAAATTCTTTTCCCCGGCACAGGATAGGGATCAGGGGATAGGGATCAGGGGTTAGGGGGAAAAGGATTTGGACGCAGAATAAGGATCAGGCGAAGTAGACCGCCATGCCGCCAGCGGCACCAGCAGATGATGAAAACGGGTGAAAGCTATGCCTGGTATTTTCAGGGTGGGGGGATCGGCTGTGCAGGACGAGTTACGGCTGCTGGAAGAAGCCGTGGAGAAAATAACGGCCAAAGCCAGGGAGTTCGGTCTGGATTTTTACGACATGTACTTTGAGATCTGCCCGGCGGACGTGATTTATACCTTCGGCGCCTACGGCATGCCAACCCGGTTCTCGCACTGGACCTTTGGAAAAGCCTACCATAAAATGAAAACGATGTACGACTATAACCTGAGCAAAATTTATGAACTGGTGATCAACTCCGACCCCTGTTACGCCTTTTTGCTGGAAGGGAACTCCTTGATTCAAAATAAAATGGTCATCGCCCACGTGCTGGCCCACAGCGATTTTTTTAAGAACAACGCGCACTTCCGGAAGACGGCGGGACATATGGTGGAATCCATGGGCAGCGCCGCTCAGCGGTTCCGGGAATACGAGCTGAAGTACGGGCGGGATAAGGTGGAAGCCTTTCTGGACGCCGTGATTTCCATTCAGGAGCACGTGAACCCCTACCCCCAGAAAAGCGGGGGGACGGAAGAAAATCGGCCGGCAGCGGAAAAGGGGGAAAGCTGCGCCGGGGCCGGCGGCAGCAGTGGCTGTGCGGCAGCCGGGGCCAGGGCGGGGCAAAGCTGCGCCGGGCCGGGGGGCGGCAAAACCGGGGGAACCTGTGCGGCGCGCGGGGGGACTTGTATCGGCGCTGGTGGCCGAGGCGGAGTCGGAACCCGCGCCGGCCGAACCGGGAAGCGCAGGGAAACCCCTTACGACGACCTCTGGGAGCTGGATGAACGCGGGAGCGAGCGTCCCGGTCAGAAAGAAGAAATCAAAAAATTTCCCGAACAGCCGGAGAAGGACCTGCTCCTCTTCATTATGGAACACGCCCGCGACCTGGAGGAATGGCAGCGCGACGTCATCTCCGTAGTCCGCCAGGAAATGCTGTATTTCTGGCCGCAGATGGAGACCAAAATTATGAACGAAGGGTGGGCTACGTACTGGCACCTGCGCATTATGCGGGAGATTGACCTCACCGAGGAGGAGACCATCGAGTTTGCCAAAATGCACGCCGGGGTCATCCAAACCTCGCGCTTTCGTTTAAACCCTTATTATCTGGGTCTAAAGATATTTGAAAGCATCGAAAAGCGGTGGGATGAGCCCCCGGAGGAGGAAAGAAAGAAGTTTGGCCGTGCCGGCGGGGAAGGAAGAAAGAAAATTTTTGAGGTGCGGGAGTTGGAGAACGACGTTTCCTTTATGCGGAACTACCTGACGGAGGAGCTGGTCAAGGAGCTGGACTTGTACCTGTATAAAAAACAGGGGCAGGAGTGGAAGATCGTCGAGAAAGACTGGGAGAAGGTCCGGGACGGAATTGTGGCCGGCCTGACCAACTGCGGATACCCCTATCTTGTGGTGGAAGACGGCGACTTTAACAGGCGGGGGGAGCTTTACCTGCGCCACTGCTTCGAAGGAAGCGAGCTGGACGTTTATTACCTGGAAAAAACCCTGCCGTACGTTCACCGGCTGTGGGGCCGGACGGTGCACCTGGAGACCGTCCTGGACGGCAAAAAAGTGCTTTTCACCTTTAGCGGTGAAAAGGTTGGGAAGAAATTCCTGTAGCAGGCGCCGCATTTAAACCCGTCCCGGCGAGCAATAATAAAGGGGAGGCGAGAGAAAAAGCGGTGAAAGACGTGCCGGCGACCCGGGGAAGACCGGGTTCGGGACCGGGAGGCAAGGAACTGTGCCGATTTGGGACACTCTGGTGAAAATGCTGGTGTTTCAACCTCCGCAGCAGGAGCCGTTTGAGCTGCTGGGGCCGGAGGCGCGGGGGCAGGAAGGCGCGCCCCAAAACCAAAGCCCCGGTCAGAATGACGGTGCCGGTTCTAAAAGCGAACAAAAATTTCGCCGGCCCCGGCGGGCGCTGCCGGTTTCGGCCTGGTACCGCTGCGGCGGTCGGGGCGGACGGAAATGTTCCGGGAACGGCGCAAGAAAAGCGAATCAAGATGATCAAAAGAGCCGGAAGGGGCCGGGGGAGAAGGCCGGTTTTCCAGATCAACAGGAAGATCAGCAGACCCAGGGAAAGGACAACCAGGATCAAGGAAAAGACGCGGCGCAGTCCCGGTGCGCCAACATCGACACCGGCGATCTGGGGAAAGTGTCGGCCAACCTGAAAAAAAACTTAAAATGCCTGAAGGAAACTTTTCACGTGCCGGTCAACCGGGACGTGATTTTCCGCGAGTTCACCATCGGCACGGCCCATCCGGTGGCCGCCGCCGCCATCTATATCGACGGAATGACGGACCGGGTTTTACAGAACCTTTCCATCCTGGAGCCGCTCATGCTGCTGGCGGGGTTAAGCCCGGACGAGGGGGAAACCCTCCTGGACACGGTGATCAAACACCTGCTGCCGGGCAACCAGGTGGACGCCACCGCCGAACTGCGGGACGTGGTGGACGGTGTCCTGATGGGTTCCACCGCGGTGCTGATCGATTACTGCCCCAAGGCCGTCATCGTGGAAACCAAGGGCTGGGAGCACCGCCAGGTCAGCCGCCCGGCCAACGAGATGGTCATCCGCGGCCCGCAGGAGGGTTTTACGGAGACCCTGCGGGTCAATACGGCTTTAATCCGCAAGTCCCTCCATTCGCCCAACCTGATTACCGAGTTTTTTAAAATCGGCCGAATCAACCGGCTGGACTGCGCCGTCATGTATATTGCCGGTCTGACCAACGAGCAGTTGCTGGCGGAAGTGAAGCGCCGGATCCAGTCCGTCACGGCCGATTACATCGGCGAAAGCGGCATGCTGGAGCAGTTTATCGAAGACAACCATTTCATCCTGGTGCCGCAAACGGTGGCCACAGAGCGGCCGGACCGGGTGATTGCCGGCCTGATGGAGGGACAGGCCGCCGTTCTGGTCGACGGCAACCCCTACGCCCTTCTGGTTCCGGCCACCTTTTTCAACGTCTTCCAGAATCCCGAGGACGCCTATGTGCGCTGGCCTTTCGGGGGCTTTCTGCGGTATATCCGCCTTTTGGGCCTTTTTCTAGCCACCTTTTTGCCCGGCATCTACATTGCCGTTGTGACCCACCACCACGAAATGATCCCGACGGACCTGCTCCTGGCCATCTCGGCCAACCGGGAAAACGTGCCCTTTCCGTCCATCATCGAGGTGCTGATCATGGAAATCTCCTTTGAACTCATCCGGGAGGCGGGCATTCGGATTCCCGGCCCCATCGGCCCTACCCTGGGCATCGTGGGCGCCTTGATTTTGGGCCAGGCGGCGGTGGCGGCCAATATCGTCAGCCCCATTTTAATCATCATCGTGGCCGTGACGGCCATCGGGGGGTTTACCGTTTCTAATTATTCGCTTTCGCTGGCGGCCCGCTTTTTGCGCTTTTTCAACATCCTGCTGGGGGCTTTTATGGGTATTTACGGGCTTATCCTGGGTGTATTCATTCACCTGCATTATCTGGCAGCCGCCAAGTCGTTCGGCGTGCCTTACCTGGCTCCCCTTATCCCGCAGGCCAAAACAGCGCCGGATTTAATCTACCGGGGACCAGTCTGGCAGCAGCAAACCCGCCCGGAGTACCTGCAGCCGGGGCAGCTGCGGCGCCAGCCCTTTTTCAGCCGGGGGTGGCTGCAAAGGCGGGGCGGCAAAGGGAGGGGCGGCCGGCAGTGATCGACGAGGGTAAAATTACCAACCAGGAAGCCTTGACGATGGCCGTTGTGATCACGCTCACCGAATTGTTTCTGACGTTTATGGCGGAACTGGTGGCCGTGGGCCAAAACGGGGCGTGGCTGATTCTTTTGCTGGCTGCCGTCTTTGCCGGGGCGTTTTATTTGCCGGCGGCCGCGTTGATGGAAAGGCACCCGGGAAAAAGCCTCATTGAGGTGGGGGAAGAAC
>JBFMEJ010000041.1:0-877 GCA_040753275.1 Bacillota bacterium | reverse complement strand
GGCCGGGCCCTATTTAAACGGCCTGTTTTCCTTTGTTTACCTGGTTTTCTGTCTTGGTTCGTCGGCCCTGGTGCTGCGGCAGTACGCGGAGCGCGTGCTGACGATCAGCATTCCGGAACTGCCCGTCAGCGTGGCCATGGCGGGGATGATTCTGGGCTCTCTGGTCGGCTGCCACCTGGGGCTGGAAGCAATGGCCAGAAGTTCCCTGTTTATCATTTATTTTATCGGCTTTACCATTTTGCTGGTAAGCCTGCTCACTTATCCCTACTGGCGGTTTGATTATCTTTTTCCGCTGGCCGGCCCGGGCCTGGGAAAGGTCGTCAAGGAGGGAATTTTCAGGAGTTCCCTGATGTGCGGAGTGCCGCTTTTTCTGACGTTTATTTTTCCTTCCCTGAAAAAGCCCACGATCCGCCTGGCGGGGCTGGGAGCGATCGCCATCGGGGGTCTGACCCTGAGTTTGACCATGCTGGCCATGCTGATGACTTTCGGCGTCAGCGTCTTGCAGGAAATGGTTCTGCCCTCTTACGAAATGTCCCGGCTGATTTACTTCGGCCGGTTTTTGCAGCGCTTGGAGTCCGTTTTTGTGCCCATCTGGGCCCTGATCGGAATGATGTACGTGGCCCTCGGGACCTACGCAGGCAGCCTCATTACCGGCAGGTTTTTGCGGCTTCCTTACCACCGGCCGTTTTTGCTGCCGGCGGCCATTCTGATCTATTCCCTTGCCTTTGTTCCGGCCAACGTGACCCAGACGTTCTGGATCGATTTTCACCTGCTCCGGTACTACGGTTTTTTGCCGGCCTTTTTCCTGCCGGCCCTGCTGTTCGTTCTGGACCGCTTCAAGAAAAAGGGAACAAGGGGCGGGGGGGAAGGCAATGCT
>JBFMEJ010000040.1:0-8659 GCA_040753275.1 Bacillota bacterium | reverse complement strand
GTCTGGCCCGGGAATTTCAGCAATTTCTGGAAAGCCACTTGCAGAGCATTGAGGGAGATGAAGATACCCTGCCGGTGCTCCAGGTAGAGTAAAAGGGGGGCGCGTTTGCCGCCGTGTTCAGGGAATGGGTTTTGGCAAAACTGGCTGAGGTCAAAGACAGCCCCCGGGTTCTGGTCCGGGATCCCTTGCGCCTGCTTCCCGACCCGGATGGGCTGATCCATAATTTTGCCCGGGAGCATGGTTTCACGGTTATTGTAGCGGCGACAAACCTGGCCTTTCGCGATTTATACGAGCGGGCCGGCACCGATCCGGAGGTTAAAAAACTGCTGGTCATCGACCGTGCCCCCGCCAGGAGACGCTCCGGTGCATCTTTGCCGTTTTCGAAAGCGCCGCCCCCTTTTTATCCCGACCTGCTGGCCGTTACTCCCGCGGAAGCCCGCCTTGACGTGGACCTGCGCCAGTTTCTCAAAGAGGTTACCGGGGATCCGAACTGGCCTCTGGAGGTGAACGATCCTCGCTATGCCCGGCTGATTGCCCGGCACCTGGAGGGGGTCCTGCGCGCACACCAGAACCTGTGCACCGCGCGCGCGGGCTCTTTCACCGACCGGGACTTTAAAACCATCGTTGCTTACGCAGCCCTCGGGATTCCGGAAGCCGCTTTTAAAAAGCTGGCTGCCGAAGATTACTGGAAGATCGGCTTGCTCGGCCACAGTGTTCTGGAAGAATTGAGTGAGCTGACGCCGGAAGTTACCGGACCCATTCGCGAGGAGCTTGCCAGGGCGCCCGCACCCTTTTGCTGGCTCGCGGAACACAACCCGGAGACGGTTATCCGCTCCTTCTATTTGTCGGTTATTCTGGCGCAACACGCGGAGAACTGGCGCCTCCTTCTGGCTAATCTCGATCCCGCCCTGGCGCCTTTTGCGGGCATGAAAACGGAGGTTTTAGAGGAAGCCGCTCCCCGGCTGGTGGCTTTAGATCCCGCTCAGGCGGCGCGCGATCTGGAAGTAGTGGAGCAGTCCCTGGACCGGGACGCGCTCCGCTTCCTTCTCCTGGATCAGTGGAAATTAAATGAACCGTCCCGGTTTGCCGCTGTTTTGGAAAAAGAGGGTTATTCCACGCTGATTCGTTCTTTAGCCCTTTTGCTGGCCCTGGACGACCTGCTTTCCGGACGCCCCGGGCGGCCTGAACACGGCCAATTGGCCGGCCTGTTTTTCGCAACCGGAAAAGCGGCCGAAACCCGCTTTGTTGAGCGCCGTTCTTCGCTTGCCTGGTCCGATTTGAAAGAAGCGTACAGGCTGGCCCTGGAAATCCAGTCCTTGCGTAAAAAGCTGGCCGGTGCGGTGAGAACCCTCCAGGTTCGCCGGGGCGAGCAGCTTTCTTTTGACTTTTTTCGCCACTTGTGGAACGAGAAAAAAATTAACCGGCTGGAATACTATCTGTCCTGGCTGGAGCGGCTGGTGGAAAGCGGAAATTTCCTGCCCCGCGCCGCGCCCGAACTACCCCCGGAATTTGGCGAGGCAAGGGAAAGAATCCGGCAGCGGTGCCGGTTAATTACAGAGGACGTCCACCGGCAGCTGGACGAGGTGAACCGGCGCTTTCAGGAACTGGTGGTGGCGCAGTACCCTTCCTGGGCGGCCGGGGACGGCGAAGTTTACCTGACCGCTCAGTTTATCCGGCGCTGCCTGAAACCTTACTGGGACCCCCAGAAAGAAAAAGCGGTTGTCTTGATCTTCGACGGTATGCGCTACGACGTCTGGGAAGAATTCCTCCGGCCCATGCTCCTCGACCGCCTTGAGCTGTTGGCGGAATTTCCGGCCTCCTCCCTGCTGCCTTCCGAGACCCACATCTCCCGCAAGGCGATCAGCGCCGGGGCTTATCCGGACGAGTTCGACCCGCACGACGGCGAAGACCGCCTGCTCAAAGACGCGCTGCACCGCGCGTTCAACTATCGCGGCGAGGTGGAAGTGGCGGCGCCGGAAGGGGCGGGAACAGGGGAAACCGTTCGCTACCGCGCCGGAAACCTGGACGTTTACATCTTTGAGCTTTGCGATCACGCGCTCCACGGAATCCGCACGAAAACCCTGCCGGACGGCCGGGAGGTGCCCGCCCGCCCGCTGGCTTTTATTTACCGGCAGCATCTGAAAAACATCATCGATACCGAAGTAATGGCCGTTGTGCGGAGCCTGGCGCCCGGAACAAAGGTATTCGTGACCGCCGACCACGGTTTTGCGCGCGTGGGCCGCCAACCCCTCTGGTTTGATGAGGAGGATTTGAACGAAAAGACGGACTGCAATTATTTGAACTGCCTGCTGAAGACATCTTTTCAGCAGGCCGGCCTGCCCGCGAAGTGCAAAGCCAATATGATCGCTTTCACGCCGGAGCAGTTGCGCCTGCCCGCCGGGGAAACGCGGGTAAACCAAAAAACCGGTCAGCTCACCAGGAAAGAATATAAAGCGGTTGTTTTTCCCCGGACCGGTTTTTCTTTTCGCCGGCCGGGGTCCCCCTACAACCCGGACGCGTACTCGCACGGCGGGATTTCTTTGGCGGAAATGTTGCTCCCGATGGCGGTTTTGAGGGTGCAGGCGCAGGCCGGGGGTCTGCTGGTACTGGGGTCGATCCGGGGGCCGGCGGAGGTGCCGGAAGGGGAGGAAATCGAATTTCGCCTGCGCCTTTCCAGGGCACCGCAAAGGATCGAGACAGATGAACTGCGCGTGGAGGTGGAGGCGTCTTACAGCGGGGAGGAGGACCGCTGTTTCCTGCCGCGCCAGGTGCTTTACGTGCCCGCCGGAGGAGCGGAGGCCGTTTACCGCTTCCGGCCGGACCCCGCCGGGGCTGTGGAGGAGGAACGCCGGAAAGGGGTTATGGAACGGCTTTTTACGGTTACCGTCAGCTACCGCGTGGGTCACCGCCTTTTGCGCCAGGCGCAGACGCACCGTTTTTGCGTGCGGCTGAACCCGGAACAGCTCGTCCGGCGCGTCCCCGTTCACCTGGGGAATATTTTGGGCCTGACCCCGAAAAAGATGAGGAGCTAGGGAGCATGGCGAAAAAGAAATATGCAAACCAGCCAGGCCTTTTTCCGGAAAAAATTCCGGCCATGCCCGCAGGCTATTATTCGGGAGATCAACCCAACCCGCGCCTGCGCGCTTTTGTGGAGGCGCACGGAAAAGAGCGCCCTTACGACCCGCAAACAGACGATTACAACGTGCCGGCTTTTGACCGGCCCATCGAAACCACCAAGGCAACGGCCATTTACAACATGCATACCTACTGGTCGAAAAAGCCGCACGATGCCATCCGCCAGTACATCCGGCACTATACCCGGCCCGGCGATCTGGTACTGGATCCTTTCTGCGGCTCCGGCGGCACGGCGCTGGCGGCACTGATGGAGGGCCGCAAGGCCGTCGCCATTGACCGCAGCCCCGCCGCCACCTTTATCACCAAGAACTACTGCACGCCGGTAGACGTGGAGCAGCTCAGAGAAGCCTTTGCTGAGCTAAAGCGCCAGGTGAAGCCGGAGATCGACTGGCTTTACGAAACCCGTTGCGACCGCTGCGGGGGGAAAGCGGTCACGGCCTACACGGTTTATTCGCAGGTTTTCCGGTGCCCCCGCTGCCTGGCGAAGGTGCCGCTTTTTGACTGCATGGAGGCGGAAGGGAAGACGGCGAAAGATAAACCGAAGAAGATCAGAGCCTGCCCCTATTGTTACGCCCGGGGGATCACCGAGGAAATCAGCACGCGGGATGAGAAACTGGGCGCAGTGCCGGTCCTGGTAAGCTACCTCTGCGCAAGCGGCTGCCGGCCCGCCCGGGCCGAACGGCGGCACAACGACCGGGACCCGGTAAAACGGGCCTACTTCGAGCAGTACGACCTGGGGAAGCTCCGGGAGATCGAGGAAAAGGAGATCCCGTACTGGTACCCCCGGGACAGGATGATGCACGCGCCGGAGGATCAGGAACGCTGGGGGGTTGAATGGCGGCCGGGACGCAATTTCCGCACGGTCGACGAACTTTTCACCAAACGCAACCTGTGGGCGCTGGCGGCGATAAGCAACACTATTGACAAGGTTGATAAAACTTATCAAGATATTTTAAGGTTTATCTTGAGTGGCTTTCTTTTTAATCTTTCAAAACTCTATAAATTCCGTGATTCGGGTGGGGGTCAACCTACCGGCAATTATTATATACCACAAATAAACCGTGAAAATGAAGCATGGACAGCTTTTGAAAGAAAGTTTAATGATATTATAGAAGCGTTGCAGGTTCTTAATATGAAAATCAAAAGCACCCAACTTTTAATTTCAACTCAAAGTGCAGAAAACCTTATGTCTATTTTACCTAATAGTGTTGATTTTATTTTCACTGATCCCCCTTATGCTGATAAATATCAATTTGGTGAATTAAACTTTGTTTGGGAGGCCTGGCTCAAGTTAGACACTGATTGGCACAGCGAAGAGATTGTCGTAAACGAAGTGCGTGGAAAAACCGAGGTAGACTGGGCTATTATGATGCGCCGGGCAATGACAGAGTGTTATCGTGTTTTGAAGCCTGGCCGGTGGTTATCCCTTTGTTATCACGATACTTCCGAAGGAACATGGGCACTTGTTCAAGATATTATGGCCGAAGTTGGATTTCTTCCAGATAAAGCAGATAAGGTACTTTATATTGATACAGGTCAAAAAACTTATAACCAAAACTTAGGCGACAAAGTGAACCGGCGCGACCTGGTGATTAACTTCCGCAAGCCCCGCCCCGGCGAGGCTACAGGGGAGCTGCGCATCACCGGGGACGAGGACGAAACCACTTTCAACGAAAAAGTAAGGGCTATTATCCGGGAGTACCTGGAGGTGCACCCCGGGGCCACCAGGGACCGCATCTACGACGAGGTGGTCAGCCGGATGGTCCGGGCGGGCCGCATGGAGGCCCATAACTTCGAGGAGTTACTGCGCCAGGTGGCCGGCGAGGTGCGCGAACCGCTGAAAAAGAACCTTTTTGAAGACGAAGAGCCGAACCTTTTCGGCACCCACGAGATCAGCCGGTGGTACCTCAAGGAAACCGAACTGGCAGTGGTGGATACCGCCGAGTCCGCCAAGGAAGACGCGGCGGCTGATAAAATCAGATCGTTCATCGCCGGACGGCTGAAAGAAGACCCGGCTGCGGAGGGCGTTCACTACAGCGATCTTTTCGAATTCTACATCTATGCCGTGAAGGACAAACCCCGCCGCCCCCTGGCGGAATGGCTGGCGGATTATTTCTACAAGACGGAATCGGGTACGTACCGCCTGCCGGCCTCCCCGGAGGAGGAACGGATGAAGGAACAGGCCCGGACCGCGGGCACAAACCGCCGGATCAGGCGTTACCTGGCCTGCCTGCAGCAGGGGGTGGCGATTCCGGAGCAGGAAAGGCCCGGCGACGCCACCCTGGCCGAATGGATCAGGCACTGCAAGCGCGCCGGGCTTTACGAGCAGGGCAAGTTTCTCTACGAAAAGGGTGGTCTGAATATTGATCGCTTACCCGAGGAAGTTGCGGTCAACGTTGAGGAAGATTACCAGGTCTGTGTCCGGATGTTGACGAGGGATAAATTGCGTTTCCAGGGAAAAGGTGGAGGTTCCAGGGGATGAATACGAAGCTGAAAGAGGTCTTCCGGGGAAAGGTCGTCAACAAGGCCCACACCATCAACACGGGCGTAGACGAATTCCCCCGCTACGTGCTGGAGTACCTGATCGACAACTACTGTGCCGAGGAAACTTTTGCCGAGGACATGGAAAAGGTGGTCCGGCGCCTGAAAGAAACCTTTGTTTACGGGGCGGAAGCGGAAAAAATCCGCCATTACATCCGCGAGAACCGCCGCCACTCCGTCATTGCCAACCTGGAAGTGCGGCTGGTGGAAACAGAGGACAAATACTGGGCCACTATTTCCGCCATCAACGAAAACTTCGTGAACATTCCGGAAAGTATTGTGCGGCAATACCCGATGCTCCTGGCCGGCGGGATGTGGGGCACTATCGATCTCACTTACGACGAAACGGAAATTTATAATAAAAAGATCCGCCCTTTTAAGGTGACGGCATTTACTCCCTTTCAGATCAGCGTCATCAACCTGGACGAATTCATCGAAAAACGGTCTTTTTTCAGCACCGGAGAGTGGATCGACGTCCTTGTCAACTCCTGCGGCCTCGACCCCGGCAAAATGAGCCGCCGGGAAAAGCTCCTTTACTTAAGCCGCTGCGTGCCCCTGGTGGAAACCAACGTGAATTTGCTCGAGCTGGCGCCCCGCGAAACGGGGAAAACCTACCTCTACCGGAACATTTCCTATTACGCGCACGTTCTGTCCGGTGGCAAAGCAACCCCCGCGCAACTTTTCATCAACCTGAACAACGGGCGGATCGGCGAGGTGGGTTTGCGCGACGCGGTCGTGTTCGACGAGATTGCCAACACCGACTTTACCGACCCCCGCTCCCTGGTCAGCATCATGCAGGGGTACATGCAAGACGCCCGGTTCAGCCGGGGGAAAAAAGAAATGCTGGCCTTTGCCAGCCTGGTGTTCGTGGGGAATATTGACGTGCAGGGAGCGCGGCCGCACGAAAAATATTATCACCTGTTTGAGCCGCTGCCGGATTTCCTGCAGGTGACCGCTTTTCTGGACCGGATGCACGCCTACCTGCCCGGCTGGGAAATCCCCAAGCTTACGCCGGAGAGTTTTTCCCGGGACTATGGCTTCATCACGGACTATTTTTGCGAAATAATGCATGAACTGCGGAGGATCGATTTGCTTGGCGCGGTGCGACCCCGTTTTGAGCTGGTGGACGCGGCCAAAACGGCGCAGGGGATTTCCGGGCGCGATCAGCGCGCGGTGATGAAAATCACCTCCGGTCTGCTCAAACTCCTCTACCCGGACGGCAGAGTAACCGATGAGGAGCTGGCGGAAGTGCTCGCCCTGGCTTGCGAATACCGGCAGCGGGTGCGGGAGCAGCTGCATTTGATCGCGCCCGGGGAGTACGACCGCGTAAGACTCGGTTTCCGGCTCGCCGGTTCGGGACGGGTGATTGCCCCGGTCCTTCCGGATGCCGAACGGGTCCAGAAGGTGACGCTGCCGGAAAAGCCTTCCGTTGGCGAAGTGATCGGTCTGGCGGTGGCCGGGGACCACGGCTGCCTTTTGCATTTTGAAATGCAGGCTACCAGGGGCACCGGCCGCATTGTCCCCCTGGGTTCCATCCAGCGGGTCATGAGGGAGAGCATCGAAGCGGCGGCGCAGTACATCAGGGCACGGCACGAGGATCTGGGGATCAGTTCCGAGTGGCGAAAAAATTTCGATGTCGTCGTGCTCGCCACCTTTATGGGTATACCCAAAGAAGGTCCTTCTGCGGGTATTACCATCGTCACCGGCATCGTCTCGGCTTTAAAGGGGGTGCCCGTGCGCAACGACCTGGCCATGACCGGGGAAATCACCATCATGGGCAAGGTCCTGCCGGTAGGCGGAATTCAACAAAAGATCCGGGCGGCCTACGACGCCGGGGTGAAGGAAGTTCTCCTGCCGTCCGAAAATCTCCGGGAGGCCCGGGAACTGCCCGCCTACATCCTGGAGGCGGTAAAATTAACTCCGGTGCAAAGCATCGAAGAAGTTCTGGAGAAGGCGCTGATTACATAGACAGGCACCTCGTTTTTTAAGCAAAAGAGGGATTTTCCGTGGTGGAAATCAAAACCGGGGATATTTTTGAATCAAAGGCCCAAACCCTCGTAAACACAGTGAACTGTGTGGGAGTAATGGGCAAGGGGATTGCCCTTGAATTAAAAACGATTTCCTGATATGTTTCGGGATTATCAAGAGAGGTGTGCGCGAAAAGAAGTAAGGCTGGGGCGGCCCTATTTGTATAAGCCCTTATTTCCTCCGTGGATATTAAATTTTCCAACTAAAGAACACTGGCGCTCTGTTTCGCACCTTAAAGATATTACCCGGGGGCTGGAATACCTCCTTGTGCATTATAAAGAGTGGGACATTACCTCACTGGCTGTACCGCCGCTGGGCTGTGATCACGGTCAGCTTGAGTGGCGGGTTGCTGGCCCGATTTTGTACCGGTATTTGAGCTGCCTGGATATATCTGTAGAGCTTTACGTACCTCATAATATACCGCACAAAAAATTGCCTCCCGGACTTGATCATGTATAATAATTGTATAAGGGCAGAAATAACCGAGAAGAAAAAATAAGTGAGGTATTTCCTTTCTATGAATTTTAATCAAAGATGCTTTACCAGTAATTTCCCCGGCGGGGCCAGGTGCGTAAGGGTGGATTTACACTTGCACACCCGGGTTGATCAGGAATTCAAATGGTCTCTGCCTAAGAATGGGGAAGCTTTTACCCACGCTTATATTCAACAATTAAAAGAGCAAGCAATACGTATTGGGGCCATAACCAACCACAACAAATTTGACCAGGAAGAGTTTGAGAAGTTGTCCGAAGAGGGGGCAAAAGAAGGGATTCTCCTTTTGCCGGGAGTAGAACTCTCGGTTGCCGAAGGAAGAAGCGGCATCCACGTCCTGGTTATTTTTTCACCGGAGGCGGCCCGCCCGGCGAAAGGAGAGAGTACGAACGTAATCGGAAAATTCCTTACAATTGCCTTCGGAAATAAGCCTCGTTTTGATGACCAGGCTCATCCCGCCTTG
>JBFMEJ010000039.1:0-8690 GCA_040753275.1 Bacillota bacterium | reverse complement strand
GGCGCCCCGGTAATCCCGTTTTTCCAGGCATTTTTGCACCCTGGTCCTTACTTTTTGCAGCTCTTGATAAAGGTTTTCTTCCGCCGGATGGAGAAAAAGGGAAACGTCCATGTCCCGGCGGCGGTGCTTTCGGGAAAGGTTGTTGGCGCGGGCAAAGGCGGTCAGGAGGCGCTCAAAAGCCTCCGGAGAGCTGCTCCGGAAATCGGCCAGCGCACGGGCGCGCTCCCGGACTCCGGAAAGATCGTCCACCCCGGCCGCCAGGGCGGCCTCGCCGGCGTCGGAAGGCAGACCCTGCTCGCTGAAAAGGCCGCGCAGGCGCTGGGCGAAAAATTCTTCCAGGTCGGAACGCACCTTTTCTTCCGGCAGTTCCAGGGCCGCCGCGCCCCGGTAGTTGGCGTAGGCCTGCGCGATTAATTCCCGCAGGGAAAGGACGAGCCCCCGCTCCAAAATGATACTGATCACGCCCAGAGCCAGGCGCCGCAGGGCGTACGGATCCTGGGAGCCGGTAGGCTGGATGCCGAGGGCAAAGCAGCCCGTCAGGGTATCGATTTTATCGGCAATGCTTAAGATCGTGCCGGGAACTGTTTCCGGCAGCCGGTCCCCCGAAAAGCGGGGCAGGTAATGCTCGAAAATGGCCTGCGCCACGGTGGGTTCCTCCCCCTGGCGAAGGGCGTACTCCCGGCCCATGATCCCCTGCAGTTCCGGAAATTCGTAGACCATGCTGGTGGTTAAATCCGCCTTGGCCAAGCGCGCCGCCCGCAAGGCGGCTTCTTTTTCCTCCCCGGTCGCTTCAAGCGCCCGGGCCAAAAAAGAGGCCAGGGAAACGATCCGCTCCACCTTGTCGGAAAGGGTCCCCAGGTTTTCCTGCCAGACGATCTTTTTTAACGCGTCCGCCCGCTGCGCCAGGGGGGTTTTTAAATCCTCCTCCCAGAAAAAGGCGGCGTCGGCCAGGCGGGCGCGCAGGACCCGCTCGAAACCGCGGCGGATGACCGCGCTGTCCGCGGTGTTGGAAACGGCGATGAAGCGGGGCAGCAGCCGGCCGTTGGGCCCAAAAACGGGAAAATACCGCTGGTGTTCCCGCATGGAGGTGATCAATACCTCCGGCGGCAGCTTTAAAAAGTCTTCGTCGAAACTGCCGGTCACGGCCGTGGGGTACTCCACCAGATTGACGACCTCTTCCAGCAGTTCCTCGTCATCCTGGACCCGCCCGCCTGCGCGGGCGGCCAGGGCGGCGACCTGCTCCCGGATAGCCGCCCGGCGCGCGGCCGGATCCACGAGGACGAAATTGCCGCACAGCTTTTCAAAATAATCCTGCGGATTGTTCACCGCCAGGCAGGAGCCGCTTAAAAACCGGTGCCCGTACGTCCGGCGGCCGGCGGTGACGCCGGCGACGGTGAGGGGAATGACCTGATCGCCGTAGAGAGCCAGCAGCCAGCGGATGGGCCGGGCAAAGCGCAGCTCCCCATCGCCCCAGCGCATGAACCTGGGGAAGTGCAAATCCGTGATGAAGGCGGGGGAGATCTCGGCCAGCACTTCCGGGGCGGCCCTCCCCTCCTCCCGGACCACCGCAAAAACGTACTCGACGGGTCCCACCGGTTTAACCACCAGTTCTTCTACGGCCACCCCCTGGCTCCGGGCAAATCCCAGGGCCGCCCGCGTCGGTCTTTTCTCTTCGTCGAAGGCCACTTTCGCCGCCGGACCCTTCACCTCTTTAACGGCGGGCCGCTGGGCGGCGGCCAGCTCCCGGACAAACAAAACCAGCCGCCGCGGGGTGCCGTAGGTGAAGATTTCCGCAAAGTCCAGGCGGTGCTCGCTCAATTTTTGGGCGGCCAATTCTTTTAACTGCTCCAGAGCGGGGGTCAGAAAGCGGGCCGGCATCTCCTCAACGCCAATTTCAAACAAAAAGTCCCTGGTCAGCCGGGATCAACTCCTTTTTAAAAGATAGGCACAGAGGTACAAAGGCACAAAGCTTACAGGCATAGAGGGACAAAGTTTACAGGCACAAAGTTAATATTCCCGGTACATTTCTCTTTGTGCCTCTTTGCCTTTGTGCCTTAGTGCCTTAGGTGTAAATATTTATTAGGGAAAGCATCTATCCCTAATTCCCAATTCCTGCTTTTTAAGCAGCGGAAATCCCATCTTCTCCCGCTGCTCCAGGTAGGCCACGGCGCAGGCGCGGGCCAGGCTGCGCACCCGGTGGATAAAGGCGGTGCGCTCCGTGACGCTGATGGCGCCGCGCGCATCCAGCAAGTTAAAGGTGTGCGAACATTTTAAAACGTAGTCGTAGGCCGGCAGGACGAGCCCCCGGGCAATAATCCGCCCGGCCTCCTGCTCGTACATCTCGAATAACTTAAACAGCAGCTCCGGATCGGAAACTTCAAAGTTGTAGCGGGAATGTTCCACTTCCCCCCGGTGGTGGACGTCGCCGTAGGTGACGCCGTCCACCCACTCGATATTGAAGACATTCTCCTTGCCCTGGATATACATGGCGAGTCTCTCCAGGCCGTAGGTGATCTCCGCCGAGACGGGCCGCAGGTCAAAACCGCCGCACTGTTGAAAGTAGGTGAACTGGGTAATTTCCATGCCGTCCAGCCAGACCTCCCAGCCCAGCCCCCAGGCTCCCAGGGTGGGCGATTCCCAGTTGTCCTCAACCAGCCGCACATCGTGCTGTGCCGGGTCGATCCCGATGGCCCGCAGGCTTTCCAGGTAAACGTCCACCACGTCGTCGGGCGAAGGCTTCAAAATCACCTGGTACTGGTAATAATGCTGGAGCCGGTTGGGATTTTCGCCGTAGCGTCCGTCGGTGGGCCGCCGGGAAGGCTCTACGTAGGCCACGCGCCAGGGCTCGGGCCCCAGCACGCGCAGAAAAGTGGCCGGGTTCATGGTTCCCGCCCCTTTTTCCACGTCGTACGGCTGCTGAATGAGACATCCCTGACCGGCCCAAAAACGGTCCAGGGCCATGATGATTTCCTGAAAGTTCAATAGGCCCACTCCTTTAAGTATGGGATTTAGACCCTCATGCCGCTTTTTTGCGGCACCAACAGATGATGAATTAGCGAATGCTGTTTTCAGGGCAAAGGTATAAAGGCACAGAGGCACTGAGGCACAAAGAAACAGGTGTGACCAGGGAATATTTTACTTTGTGCCTTTGTGCCCGGAAAACTTTGTGCCTATTTTCAGGGCAGGGATTAGAGACATTCCTTTGCTGCATGTTTTATCCTTCGTAGTATGGCAGCATCCTGAATAATCGCCTGGGGTCGCTTTTTGCCCGTGACATATAATAAAAATACCAGGAAAGAATCATTTCTGCAAGCGCTTGAAGGTTTTTAACCAGTTAATTAACAACCGAGCGACGGCGCAAAAAGGCGCCGGGAAAAGGAGGTTAGAAACAGCTATTCCTGCTCCCCGTCCAGCTCCCGGTCCGGCCAGGCAACCTCCAGGGAATAATGCCTGGCCATGGCGGTGACGGCGCCCAGGGTGGCCAAAAGGGCCAGTTCGCTGCGCAGCATCGCACCGGCGATGCCCAGGGCTCCTACCACGGCGGGTATTTGCAGGACCGTCCGGCCTTCTTTCTTTAACAAAAGGCGCACTTCCCGGCCCTTCGCCCACCAGGCGCGCAGCTGATCCCCCAATTCCGAGCGGTAATCCTGGATTTTCTCACCCAGCTTTTTGCTTTTTTCTTCCAGATTAATTAAAGCCTGCACGACGTCCGAACCTGCTTCTTCTAAAGCCTCCTTGGCCTCCTTGTAACTGATCCCCATTCTTGCCCGCAGCAGGTCGATTTTTTCCAGATCGTTGGTCATTAATACCGCTACCTCCTCGGCAACTCCTCTGAAAATAGCTTCTGCCATCATTTCCACCGGGCTGGAATTGTCCGGCTCGCTCCGATGCTCCGGGTCGACCAGACATCAGCTTGCCGCGGAGCGAACCAGGCAGCGCTGCAAAATGCGCGCGGTACGTTAGCATTTTAGTCTCCACGGGCTAAACGGCGATTACTGATGGAATCTTTGCATCGTGTTATCTGCGCGTTTCGCGCTGCCGGTTCGCTTGCCGCGGCTGCGCTGTGTCCGGTTCCCAACCCTTCGCATATGTCGCTCGCCCGGACAAATTCCAGCCCTATTTTCATGCTTTATGGGGAGAACCACATCCTCTATGCCTTTATCCCTCAGTGCCTTTGTGCCTTTGTCCCTATGTGCCTCTTTACGTTAAATATCTTGCCCCTCGCGCAACGCTTTTTATGCATGATCGTTGCCGGGGCCGCCCGGGTGGCGCCAAAATTCGGCGGCTGTTCCCCGGTAGCCCAGGTGGTATTCGATGTAGTTCTCTAAAATAGCTTTTAATTCTCTTCTGGCCTGGGCGCCCACTTTGCAATTTTCCAGTCTGGCCAGCTCCCAGCGCAGAAAGAGCTTGAGCGTTTCCACCGTCCCCCGGCGGCACCAGATTACAGTCTGTGCGCCCCCTCTGGCGCAGGCGGAGCAGAGCACTCCCCCGGCGGCGGCCGAAAAAGCCGCCTGCGCCCCCGCCGGCGGCCGGCGGCAAGCGGCGCAGTGCTGCAAAACGGGCCGGTACCCCAAAAAGCTGACCAGCTTCACCTCAAAAGCCCGGGCGAGGATCTCCGCGTCCCCCCGGGCAAGGAGGCGCAAAGCCTGCAGCAGAAGCAAAAAAACTTTTTCGTTGGCCTCGCCCTCCGCGGTCAGGTTTTCCACCAGGCCGGTCAGGCGGCTGGCGTAGCCGATGGTCCGCAGGCTCTGCAGCAAATCCGGGAACAATTCCACGCCTTCGCACTGGCTGATCGAATCCATTTCCCGGCCCTTGTGCAGTAAAAAACGCGAGTAACAAAAGGGCTGCACAAAACCTCTTTTGCGGCTGGCCGGTTTGCGCGCTCCGTGAGCCATCACCCGCAATTTGCCGTATTCCCGCGAAAACAAAACAACCAGCAGGTCGGCTTCGCGCAGATTAATGGTGCGCAGCACAATTGCCTCGGTTTTGTATAACTTCAATTTTTCCCTCCAACCCCCGTATTTGCGGGCGAAAAAACACTCCCGATCTTTTCGCCGGCAGCCGCCCTATTTCCTTTTGAAACAACATGAAAATATTCAAGATCAGGACCATATATTTTAATGATCACATCCGTGACGGGGTGAAAAAAATTAAAGTTATTTTTCTGCGTACCGGCTTTTGTGCAAAGCTGCTGGCAGTTGCCCTCCTGGTCCTTTTCTTCACCCTGGGCGCCGACCGCCTGGTGGACGCCAAGCGCCAGGAATCGGTGAAAGCCCTTTCCTGGGCGCTGGCCGAAAAAGTAGTTGTGGTTGATCCCGGGCACGGCGGGGTGGATCCGGGTGCAGTCGGCAAAAATAATATCCTGGAAAAAGATCTGGTCCTGGCGGTAGGCCACCGGTTAGCCGCCCTGCTCCGCCAGGGCGGGGCGAAAGTAATCATGACCAGGGAAACCGACACGGACTTAAGCGATCCGGAACTGCGCGGCCTGTACGCCAAAAAGCGCCAGGACCTGGCCCGCCGGGTGGCCCTGGCCAACAACAGCCGGGCCGATCTGTTGATCAGCATCCATATCAATAGTTATCCGAACCCTCGCCAGTCCGGTGCGCAAACTTTCTGCCAGGCCGGCTCGCCCGACGGGCGCCGGCTCGCCCTGGCCATTCAGAAAGAACTTAACTTTTTTTTAAAAGATGATCGGCGGGTACCGCTTCCGGGTAATTACTATATTTTAAAAGAAGCGAAAATTCCTGCGGTAATCGTGGAAATTGGTTTTTTAAGCAACCCGCAGGAGTATAAACTGCTCCAGGACCCGGCCTACCAGACGAAAATCGCCTGGTGTTTATACGCCGGCCTCGTCCACTATTTTGCTTCGCAAGGGTGAAAAGGTGAAAAGATGAAAGGGCAGGAAATAACCCGGCTTACCAATATCTGGAGCAAGGTATCCCGGCAGGACGACCGCCTGGTTTCCCGGGTAGTGATCGAATCCACCCGCCCGCTGAACTACCAGCTACGGAGGATTAACCAGGTAGTGGCCTTGACCATTGACCAGGCCGTCCCCAATATGTATTGCGATACTCTGGCCGTCTACGACGGTTTGATCAATGAAATCACGGTCCAGCCGGAAGAAAGCAACCGCGTAACTGTTTTCATCACCCTCAATCATCAGGCCCCTTGCGCGGTCAGCAGCACAGAGGGCCTTCCCGTCCGGACTTTTTTTTCTTTCGACCGGGCTTACCTGAGAGATCTTTTTGCGGAACGCCGGATCGTGATCGATCCCGGGCACGGCGGGCGGGACGCCGGTGGACGCGGCCCCGTCGACCTGCTGGAAAAAAACGTCGCCCTGACCATGGCGCGGAGTTTAAAAAACCAGCTTGAACAGGTAAATGCGCAGGTCTGGCTAACCCGGGAAAGCGACCTCTTTTTGCCGCCGCAGGAGCGGCTCGGCCTGGCCAGGGAAAAAAGAGCCCACATCTTAATCAGCTTTCATACAAATTACAGTAAAGACAGCCGGGTCGGCGGCCTGGCGATTAATTACAACCCCGCCCACCCCGCCGGCCGGCACCTGGCGCAGCTGACCTGCACAGAACTGGTGCGCAAGATTAAACGTGCCGTCCTGGAAGTCAAGGCAGATAAAGAATTAACCGCCCTGGGAACGGTTCCGGGCCTGAAAATCATGCCGGTAACCATCTCTAACTGGGTCGAAGAGGGGTTGCTTCGAAATCCCTCTTTTTACGGGAAGATTGCCCTGGGTGTCATGAACGGGTTAAGCAGATATTTTGCCGCGATGTAGATGCAA
Source organism: Bacillota bacterium (assembly GCA_040753275.1). Classification (GTDB taxonomy): domain Bacteria; phylum Bacillota; class Desulfotomaculia; order Desulfotomaculales; family Nap2-2B; genus JAIMBK01. Next base: position 1,897 of record JBFMEJ010000039.1, on the reverse strand, counting down.
AGATACTCCGGGTACACGCGGGTGTAAGGGTACAAAAGTGCAAGGGTGAAAACGTATACTTGCCGATAATCTACAAAAAATAAACTTGCGCCTTTGTGCCTTTTTTGCCTTTGTTCCCCTTTTGCCTCTGTGTCTTAATGCCTTAGTGCCCCTTTTGCCCTCTGTGCCTCTGTTCTCCTGTTCCTTTATGCATTTGTGCCTTTGTGGCTTATTGCTTCTTTTCCTTTGTGCCTTAGTGCCTTTGTGCCTCTGTCTTTAATCTTTTTGCAGGCGGGGTGTTGCCCTTGAACCGGCCGGACTGGTCGAAACGGTGGAGACAGTGGAGATGGTTGAAGCGGCTGAAAGGGTTGAGCGGGTTACGCCGGATGCTGCTGCCCGCCGTCCTGGGCGTACTTGTTTGCTGGTCCGGCGGAGCGGCAGCCGCCGCCCCTGCCAACCACCGGTGCGGCGGCACCGGCGTTGAGCCGATCGTTTTAACCCAGCCCTTTCAAAAAGGGGGTGACGTCTTTAACCTGCAGCGCTGCCTGGCCGGCCTGGGGTATTACGCGGGGGCGCCGGATGGTTTTTACGGACCGGAGACGATAAAAGCAGTGAAATCCTTTCAAAAGGAGCACCGCCTGCCCCCGACGGGGATCATCACCCCGGCCGCCTGGGCGGCAATCAGCCGGGAAATGGTCCGGCGCGTGGATACGCTGCCCCTCCCCGGCGAGTATTACGACGCGATCTTACTGGTGGACACCTTTAATCTTACCCTCACTCTGCTCTCCAACGGCGAACCGATCCGGAAATACCCGGTGGCGGTAGGCCGGCCCGGCTCCGAAACGCCCGTGGGAACCTGGAAAGTCATCGACAAATCGGATAAGCCCGCTCCCGGTACAGGCACGCACTGGCTGGGCTTAAACGTTCCCTGCGGCAATTTCGGCGTGCACGGGACGGACAACCCGTGGTCCATCGGCACATACGCCAGCGGCGGCTGCGTGCGCCTGCATAACGCCCACATCCAGGAAATTTACCCGCTGGTTCCCCTGGGCACCCGGGTAATTATTGTGGGCAACCCCTTCGGGCGCTTCGGCGAGGAATATCCGCTCCTGCAGCAGGGGGACTGCAGCCCCGCGGTGCGGGAAGTGCAGTATAAGTTAAAGCGCCTGGGCTTTTACCGGGGGGAGCCGGACAGCATCTTCGGCCCTGCCACCGCCGAAGCCGTTAAAGCCTTTCGAAAAAAGCACGGCCTAGCGGAAGGAACCCACGTTGACGAAGAAACCTACCACCTGCTCGGCCTCTAGCTAAATTCTTGTTTTACCATTCTTTTCCCCTGCATATAAATTGCCGTAGGAAAAAATTTCTATCCGGCGTCCGCCATCCGACGACTGACATCTGACGACCGACGGCCATTCCGGGCAGGTGGTAAAAAATTGACCGGCTGCTGGTAGTCGCCATTCTTACGGCAATTATCCACATGACCGATACGCTGGTTTACGCCGTGCGCTTTTCGGGGGTTTCCACGAAGAGGCTGGCCACGGCCTTTTCTCTTTTTCAAATCATTTCGCTGCTGGCCAGCACAGCCAACCTGATCCAGGCGCCCTTGCTTTCTTCCGTGGTCGAACAGGTAATCAATACCGGCTTAAAAGAAACCTCTCATCACCAGGAGCTGCTCATGCAGCTTAACGGACAGATCCGCCTGGTCATTTTCTCCGCTACGGCGGGAACGGTTGCCGGCGTCCTTTTTACGCCTCTCTTCATCAGCGTTTTTACCAGGATAATTTTCCTTTTCGAAGAAGCCGGCTCTATCCCGAGGTTAATCTTGATGCTCCTGTCCCCCCGCTGGATTTTTCTCTTCATCTCGAAGAAAAAATTATGGCCGGCCCGGCGCCGGTTGTTTGATCAGCGGAATATCCCG
>JBFMEJ010000038.1:0-8770 GCA_040753275.1 Bacillota bacterium | reverse complement strand
TTGAAGGAAACCTTTTCCCGGTTTTTAACGTCTTATAATAAATGATGGAATTACAGTTTTCAGGAAGGATTCGACGTTTTTGTGTCGAATTTGCTCTAAAGGCAGAGAAAGGCATAAAAGGTAAGAGGCTCAAGAGAAAAAAGGCGCAGAGGCACTTTCTTTTCTATAGATTACTTTTTGCACCGGCGAGGTTTTCGCCACGGTGAAATTTCCTTTTCGGCGGTGAAATCTTGAAATCTAGAGACACGTCTCTTTTCCAAAAAAAGCAGGCCCATAAACTGACCATCGCGCTCGGGCTGCTGGCGGCCGGCTGCCTGTTTTTGGTGCTGGCGCTCCATTTTTTGAGCTTTCCGGCGGCCCGGGCCGAAAAAGAACCGGCGGCAACCCTTTCCGGCCGGCAGTTCTCTCCGGCAGCCGCGCTTTCGTCCGGACCCGCCCAGAAAAATGAAGAAGTGATTTTTCTGAACGACCGGGCGGCTTCCGTCACCGGCGCTATGCCGCTGGCCGCTCCCGGCTTCGTGCGCCCGGAGGGGCTCACCGGGGCCGGGCAGGTGGTGGCCATCGCCGACAGCGGCCTGGGCAACGGGCGGATGGACGACCCGCACCCGGACCTGAAAAGCCAGCCTGGCCAAAAGCCCAAAGTAATTATGCTGAAGTCCTGGGCCGGGCGCGTGAGCGCCGACGACCCCACGGGCCACGGCACGCACCTGGCCGCCACCGTGGCCGGCACGGGCGCGGCTTCCAACGGCCGGTTTGCCGGAGTAGCTCCGGGAGCCAGCATATACTTCCAGGCCATTTTAAACCCGGAGGACAAGCCCGCGCCGCCGCCTGAGCTGACCGCCCTGTTCGCCCCCGCTTACGCCGCCGCCGCCCGCATCCACCTGGACGGCTGGGGGAGCAAGGGCAACTTTTATTCGGCGGGCGCCGCCCAGGCCGATGCCTTCATTTATCAGCACCCGGACTTCCTGGTGATTTTCGGCGCGGGCAACGACGGCCCGGAGCCGGGCAGTTTAACCAACGAGGCCAACAGCAAAAACGCTCTTGTGGTGGGCGCCAGCGAAGGAGCCCGGCCGGCCTTTGGACCGGGCGAGGACAACGCTACCGAGGTGGCCCGCTTTTCCAGCCGCGGCCCCGCCGCCGACGGCCGGACCAAACCCGACCTGGTGGCCCCCGGCTCCGGAATTATTTCCGCCGCTTCGCCGCTGATCAAAAGCAATTTTGAACCGAACCCGCTGTACACCCGGATGCAGGGCACCAGCCAGGCCGCCGCCGTCACCGCCGGGGCCGCCGCCCTGCTCCGCGAGTTCCTGCAAAAGGAAGAAAATCTGCCGTCCCCGTCGGCGGCTCTGCTGAAAGCCGCCCTGATCAACGGCGCCCGGCCCATCCCCGGCAGCGGGGCGGGGTTCGGCCGCCTGGACCTGGCCACCACGGTAATTGCCCTGAAGGAAAAGCTGTTTCTTTTCGCCGACGAGCGAAGCCCCTTAAGCCGGGACGAAAAGCGTTTCTACCGCTACGAAGTGTACGCGCGGACCGAGCCGTTCGTCGCCACGCTGGCCTGGACGGACCCGCCGGCGGAGCCCGGCGCGGCGAAAACCCTGGTGAACGACCTGGACCTGGTGGTCACCGCCCCCGACGGTAAACAGTACCTGGGTAACGACGACTCCCGGGAGGGCGTCAAGGACGACCGCAACAACGTGGAGCGCGTCGTCATCCCGCATCCCCTGCCCGGCATCTACACCGTGGAAGTGAAGGCCGCCGGGCTGACCCGGGGCGCCCAGGACTTCGCCCTGGTCTACGGCCAGCCGCCGGTGCGGGAAGTGGTGAGCGGTTATGATGCGGATAAAAACCTCATTCAGTTTGCGAGCGGAAGTAAAATGGCCGTCCCGCCGGTCCTGAAAACCGCCCTGGGGCGCTCCCTGGCTCCCGAAAAGCCCCGGCACATTTTTCCAGGGGAAGACGCCTACATCGCCCGCGGCCAAAACCTCTACCTGACGGAAGAAGTCTGGCGCGCCCAGGCCACCCAAAATCTGCCCCTGGCCAGCGGCACCCTGTTTTTAGAAGCCCGCCCCGACCAGCGGGAAGGCGGCTTTTACCTCCACCCCCAGGTCACCGTCCTGGCCAACGGCAAACAAATCGCCGGGACCGCGGGTTTGCCCGCCGGCGCGCCGGCCGTCGGCCTGGTCAACCCCTCCTCGCAAACCATTTGGTGGATTAAAGCAGATTACACCCTGAAGGAGGGAGTCGTCAAGGAAATCGACGCCGCCGGCCGCCGGCTGGTTCTTTTCGGCGACCCGCAGGTCTACCCGCTGGCTCCCGGCGCCGCCTTTTCCTTCACGGACACGGCCGTCGACGGCAGCCGCGCCGATCTGCCTTACGGCGCCCCCGTTGCCGGCACTATCGACCAGTTGACGCCGGGAATGCCGGTCCAGCTGGTCATCTCCCCTCAGGGCAAGCAGGTCGTTTACGTGGGGGCCAAACGCAGCCTGGCTGTGGGGGAAATCAAAGAAGTTAATCCAGCCGGGGAAAAAATTACCCTGGGTGATCCACCCGGCAAAGATAAAAGTTACCAGCTAATCGCCGGCGCACCCGTCACGAAGGACGGCCGGCCGGCCCGGCCGGCGGAACTGAAACCCGGCCTGCACGCGGCCCTTTTGCTGGCCGGCGATACGGTCATCGGCATCCAGGCGGACTCGCTGGTCACCTACGGCCAGGTGATCTACTTCGAAAGCGCGAAGAACAAGCTCTATTTCCTGAATTGCCGCAACCGGATGCAGACCATGGAGGTGGCGCCGGAAGCGGCGTTTTTCCGCTGGTGGCAGCCCGGCGAACCCGGCTCGCTGCTGCCCGGCGAGTGGGTGCGGCTGACCCTGGACCCCCGCACCGGGGAGGTCAGGCGCATCGACGTGGCCGACGCGGAAGCCGAACAAAGCGGCCTGGTCGATTACTACGATCCCGCCCGCAGGCTGGCGGCATTCTTCCCGTTGGGGGCGGGCCTGGTTTCGGCCTGCACAAACGTGACGAAAAACGGCTACCCGGTGCAGATCGAGGACCTGCTGCCGGGCGAAAAGGTTGAGTTCACCCTCTTGCGCGTGCCCAAAAGCGAGGAAAAAATCCTGGCCGCCGCCAAAGGGCACCCGGCGGCCGGCGTGAAGGCCCCGCCTTTGCAGGTAAGCTGCCGGGCGCAGGGGGACAAAATTACGGTCGAAGGAACAACGGCCGGCGAACATATCTACATTTACAGTGAAGATGGGCAGGCGGTGCGGATTAAACCGGGGGCGGACGGCCGGTTCGCCGTCGCCCTGCCCCGCCCGGCGGGCAAAACCCTGCAGGTGGTGACCACGGAGCGGAAGTCCGGCGGAGTGGCCGGAATGTACGTGACCATCCCGGAGGCTGCGGAAAGAGGGGGGGAGCCAGGAGCGGGCCCGGGAACGGAGGCCGGAGGGGGTCCGGGGCAGGGGTCGCTGCCTGGACGGGGAGCGGGAACAAGGCCGGGGCCGGACACCGGAAGTGAAATAGAAGTAAAACCGGGAGCGGGAGCAGAAATTGGGCCGGGGCCGGCACCCGGATCCGGTTCGAAAACGGCCGCGTTTAGCGACATCGCCGGACACCCGGCGGAAAAGGAAATTGCCGCTCTGGCCGAGAAAGGAATCCTCAAAGGATACCCCGACGGTACCTTTAAGCCGGACCGGCAGGTCACCCGGGCCGAATTCACGGCCATGGTGATCAGGGTGCTGGGATTAAAGAACGGGACGGAGACCGGGGGCGCAGCAGAATTCCGCGACGAACTGCCCGCCTGGGCCGCGCCGGACATCCGGCTGGCCGCCCGGTACGGCCTGGTCGGCGGATACCCGGACGGCGCTTTTTACGCCGACCGCCCGCTGACCGGTCTGGAAGCAATCTGCATCCTGGCCCGGGTAGCGGAAAGAACCGGCGGTTTAGCCGGCGGGGTCAGCGGAGGGAGTACGGAAGAAAGGCCGGGCTGGTCTGGCATCCCCTCCTGGGCAGCCGCCCCCGTCGGGCAGCTGTCCCGCAGCGGACTTTTGCCCGGCTACCCCGACGGGCGCCTGTACCCGTACGCGGGCTTCACCCGGGCCGAAGCCGCACTGATCATCTACCAGCTGCGGAAAATAATTGTCCGCTGAAACCCACCCACAGAAGCAGATTTTACCTGATCAATTACCACGGGGCACCCCTCTTCTTCAAACGGTCTATCAGGTAACGGCCCTGAACGGCGAGAAACGGACGAAAGTCCTGATATTCATTAAACGCCTTGACGTGAAAAGCCAGCCGTTCTTTTTCGGAACGGGAAAAAATCACCCGGCCGCGGCTAATCACCTTGAATTTTGTTTTTCCCTCACCTTTATCATATCCAGCGGACGCTCCGAAATCAATTCTTAATGAACAAAAATAATAAACCGGCGGCAGTTTCCAAGAACCAGGAATTGCCGCCGGTTATTTTGATCATTTAACTTTTACTGCTCCAGCCAGACGATCAGGACCACCTGTTCCCGGGCTTCCCGGTCCAGGGCTTCAAGCTTTACTTCCGTTTGTTTGATTTCGGCATCGAGTTTTTGTGCCCGCGCGCCGGAAGCTGTTTTTCTTTCCTCGAGCAGGTGCTGGTAGCTGTTCAACAACTCCGTGAACTCGTTGGAGGCGTCCCTAACCTGCCGGGGGGAGCGTTCGATGACCTGACCCAGGGCGGAAACGTAGCCGATAAACTGTTCCACCTGCTCTCGCGGCACGGGCAGCCGGAAAATATCGATCACTTTCCCTTCGGCGGTCCAAACCTTATGGTCCACCGAATAGTTAACGCCTTTTGCCTGCGTCACGGCCATCAGCTGGCTGGCCGCCGCATCCAGATCCCGCACCCGCACCTTAATTTGCATACTCTCGATGGCCCGGGGCTGATTGAGGAAAACCTTCGGCTGCCCGGTGACGCTGACGCCGTCGCCCGGTACCCCGCCGGCAGCGGTTACCTCGCGGCTCTTTTCGCTGCCGCTCGCGCCCGCCTCCCCGGCAGACTTCCCGGCAGACTGCCCAGACGGTCCGGAAGCACCCGGGGAATTCCCGGCCACCAGTTGACGCTCACCATTTGCTCCGCCGGAACCGGGGGCAGCCGGCTGTTTTTCTTCGCCGCCGCCCGGCGAAGCGCCCGCCGTTCCGGGATCCGCCCCCGCCTTATCCGGCGGCGCGGTCTCCTGGCCGCCCCGGCTATCAGGGCCATTTAAATTATCCGGGTCAACCCGGTCAACGTTCATATCCTTATCCGCACCGGCAGGCAGCGAAGGAACATGCTCGGCCACCACGGGCAGATTAAAGAACCCCGGCCCTCCCAGGCCGATATACCGGGCCGCCAAAGCTGCCGAACCGCTCAGCAGCATCAGCAGCACCGCTGCCACAGCCGCGCTCTTCCGCCAGCCGGTTCGCAGCCCCTGCTGCCAGCGGGCGAACACCGGAACGACGCCGGCCGCCTTGCCTGCTTTGCCCCCGCTGCCGGCAACCGCAACCGCCTGCCCGGCGCCGGTCGCGGCAGCTTTACCACCAGCGGCGCCTGCCGCCCCGCCCGGAACAGCGGCTTTACCTGCTGCTCCTGCCCTACCGGTGCCGGCATCCTCCTGCCGGGAGCGCCGGGACCCTGCAGCCGCCCTTTCCGGACCGGCTTCCGGACCGGCCGCAGCCGCCGCTTCCAGGCCGGCGCCTCTCCCTGCCGCCTCCTGACCTTTCCGCCCGGACTTAACCCGCCCGGCGAGCGGCACCACCTTTGCACCGCCGACGGTTTCAGCCCCGGCCGGCCGCGTTGCCTCTGCCCCGGAACCGACCCCGGCACCCGCGGGCACTGTCGCCGTCAGCTCCCGGCGCAGGCGCTCCGCCACCAGGGCGGCAAAACCCTCCGGCGGCGCCACTGGAACGCGCATTTTCCGCATGGCCGCAGCTACCGCCTGCAGCTTCTCCAGTTCAACGGCGCACGTCCGGCACGCCGCCAGGTGCTCGTCAAAAGCGCGCCGCTCTTCGTCCGTCAACTCCCCGTCCAACCAGGGAGAGAAAAGTTGTCTTGCCTCCCGGCAGTTCATCTGCCTCACCTTCTCTAGACCGGGTCTCCGGAGTCATCCCGGCTTTATCCCCGCCGCTTTATCCCCGGGTTAACCCGGACCCTGCATCGCCAATCCCGCTTCGTAATTCTTCGTATCTGGATTATTTCCGAACCATTCCTACTTTTTCCCGATCACTACTTTTTCCCAATCTCCAAATACTCCCTGCCCGCTTTCCCTCTTCTTTTTGCCTTTCCCCCGGCCGCCTCTTCGGCCTCCTGAAGCGCCAGCTCCACTTTTTGCCTGAGCAGCTGCCGCGCCCGGTTCAACCGGGACTTCACCGTCCCCAGCGAGCAGTTCAAGATAACGGCCATTTCCTCGTAGGAATATCCTTCAATATCTCTCAAAATCAGCGCGGCCCTGTGGTCCGCGGACAGTTCATCCAAAGCCGCCCGGACGCAGTCGCCGAATTCGCGGTCCTCCACGTACTGTTCCGGGTTTCCGCCGGCTGCCGCCACCTCCCGGTATACCTCGCCTTCCGGGGTTTGCACCGGCTCGTCCAGGGAAACGAGCGGGACGGTATTTTGCTTACGCTTAAGATTCAGCCACAGGTTAACAGTGATCCGGTGCAGCCAGGTGCCAAAGTCTGCCTCATGGCGAAAGCCCTTAATTGCCAGGTAGGCCTTGATAAAAACCTCCTGGGCCAGATCCTGGGCGTCGGCGTGGTTTCCCGCCAGCTGGTAGCTGAGCGAATAAACGCGGTTCTGGTAAAGGCCGACCAGCTGTTCAAAGGCAGCCAGATCGTCGTTCTGCGATTTTTTAATGAGAACTTCAACGGCATCCACGTAGGAAGACACTCCTGGTGACGCCGGAAATCTCCACCCATTCTTTATACACTGCCTCTTACTTGTTAGACACAAAAAAGCCGGGGAAAGTTCCACCTGAAAGGAGAATATTCCGGCGGGATCGCTACCATGGGTTTATCTTCATTTTAGCAGGGATCAGGTCAGTTAACAAGCCGGGTTATTTATTTTCCAGCTTATCCACTATTTACGCCTTGATTTTTTGCTCCTGCGAAACTTATAGTAATTTATAGTAAACATTGAAGTAAAGGCAAAAAGTGATTAGAACGGTGAGTTCCGGGCCCCTTTCCGGGGAGCCCGGCTTTTTTATGATCAGTTTCCGGATAGTTTCCGGATAAATATTTTAAAAAAAGTGCCGACTAGATATGTACGCCACCAGGCCCGTCCGCGACCGGGAAATTCTGGCCTGCGCCGGCAATTCCCGGGCGGTCTTCGTGGTTTACGGAAAAAAACGGAAGGGTTGCCGGCTGGCAGCGGTAAACGAAAAGGGGGATATTCTTTAGCGCTGCTGGCTGGGGGAGATCAAGAACTGCCACCTGATTACCGGTACTGCCGCGGGCAAAGATGAATTGCTGATTGCACCCCCGCAGGCGGAACTGGGCTATTTACCAGCCTTTAATTATTAATTGTTCGAAGGGGTAGTGGGAAAGGTTTCTGGTAACCAGGACCAGGTTTCTGGAGATAGCCAATGCAGCGTTGGTCACATCGGTGATAGCCAGGGTATAACCCCTGGAAAGCCACTCCTGCCTCAACCGGCCGGCCAAAGCCGCTTCTTCGAAAGTGGGAGTAAGGTAAAAGTAAAGTTCCCGCAGCATTTTCTCCGCCTGCTCCCGTACCGGTTCCGGTACCCCCGTCATAAATTCCGTGACCACAACGCTGGAAATAAAGAGATCTTCCTGGTTAATCTCGAGGAGCAGCTTTTCTGCCCTGACCCTTAAATTATTCCGCCGGCCCCGGTTTAAATCAATCAAATAGTCCGTGTCCAATAAATATCCGGCATTCTCATTTTCCGAAATCATTATTTTATCCTTTCGTCCGCAGCCCTCAGGCGGTTAATAAAGGCCAGGGTATCCAAATCGTCGGCGATAAAACCTTCCGCACCCGCGATATGGGCAAGACGCGCCCTGCGTTTGAGCTCTTTTTCGATGGCCGCGGCGATAAACCGGGAGCGATTCCCTTTCCCCACCAGGGCGTCAATTTTTTGGACGATCCCCAGGGGCAGCCTCACGGCTGTGATTTTAGAATTTCCAGTAGTCATTTGCATCACTCTCCTGTCCTGTATTACATTCAGTATAACATAACGAAGGATACCATACAAGTTCCGATATTTTCGCCCAACTTGGTTTCACGAAAAAATCATTAAAGTGCACCGTGACAGGCTCCAGCCCGGACAGCGCCTTCCAGGTTCCGTCCTCCAGCCGGCGGCCGACGGTGCCAGCCGGGCCGCCCTTCACAACCCCTTGGCCGCCAGTTCTTCCAAAAGGGCGGGGAAGCGGGCGTACCTGCTGCGCAGTTCGGCAATGTACCGGCTCCAGGCCTCGCCGGAGCCCAGCCTTTCGTGGAGGGAGCGGACCTTTTTCAGGTAGGCGGCCGCCTCCTGGTAAGACGCGCGCTTGCGCTGGCCGATGGCTTTTTCCGCCAGGTCCCTGTACAGCCCCAAGGCTGCTTCCGGGCGGTCTTTTTCCGCTGCTTCGGCCACCCTTAAAAAATACCCCTGCCGGCCCCAAACCTCCACCTGGGGAAGCAGCTCCAGCGCCCTGGCCACGTCTTTTTCCGCCAGCGCTATGTCCACCAGGACGCCGAACAGCAACCATGTATAGCTGTCCCTTCCTCCAACCCGGCGAGCCAGGATGCAGAAAATTTTTTCGAGGATAAACC
>JBFMEJ010000037.1:0-8777 GCA_040753275.1 Bacillota bacterium | reverse complement strand
TTCAGGGTATCTCCCTCCTTTTTAATCGCCGGCACCACCCTCACTCTCTCCGCCGTCGCTTTTGTCGCCTTTGCCTACGAAACATCCGGGCTCACCTGGCGGGACCTCCCCGAAAAGTTCTTCGACGGCCGGGACAAGATCGCCCACAGCACCCTTTACCGGGCGGTCCACAAAACGGGCAAGCTTCTGGAAAGCAACCGGCTGGTGGCGGACTTACGCCGCCGCTACTTGCCCGCCCCCAAAAAAGAGCGCATCGTTCCCCTGGAAGGCTTCGGCTGGAGTCCGCCCAAGTCCCTGTTCACCCATACCATCGCCCGGGAATTGGGCGCCCGGTGCTTCGTCAAAGAACTTTTGCCCGGCAAAAGTGGCGGGTTCACCGAACTCTTTCACCGCCACCTGGACAACTGGAACCGGATCTTCACCGGCTGGCAAAAACCCCTCCCCCTCCTTTACAACCAGCGCTCCTTAAAAAGCACAAGGCTGATCGCTTAAAAAGTAAACACCTGGAAAAGGGTTTCTCTGGTAAAATGATCCCCAAAACGAAGGGAGGGGTTAAATGGAAGAAATCTTGCCCTGCCAGTGTCTGACCGACCACCCTTTGCGCCTTAACTTTTACGACCAGGCGCACCTGGCCGAACTGGTTGCTTCCATCAAAGCAACCGGTCTTTTAGAACCCTTACTGGTCCGGCCGGTTGACCGGGGGTACCAGGTCTTAAGCGGCCATTACCGTCTGCGGGCGGTCCGGCAGTTGAAAATGCAAGAGGTGCCCTGCCGGGTTTACCCCTGCGACGAGCGCACCGCCAAGCTGCTCTACTGCACGGCCAACCTGACCACCAGAACTCTTTCTGCCCTGGAGGAAGCCTGGTTACTCAAGGACCTGGTGGAAAACGAAGGATTTTCCTTCGCCCGGGCCGGTGATCTTTTCGGCCGGAGCAAGTCCTGGGTCTGCCGGCGGTTAAAGCTTTTGAGTGATCTCGACCCGCGGGTGAAAGAAGAGGTGGCCGTAGGCCGGCTAAAGCCCCGGCTGGCCCAAGAGCTGACCCGCTTGCCCCGGGGCAACGAACAGCTCACCGCCCTGGCAGTAATCAAAGAGCACCATTTGAACAAAGAGGAAGTTGCCCGGCTGGTGGCCGGGTGGCCGGAAAATTTTGAAGAGCAATTGGCGCTGGCTGTGGCGCGCCGCCTTTGGCACTGCACGAGACTAATGGAGGAGGTGCTGAATATTTTGCGCCGGCAAAAAAGGCCCTTTGACTGGTGGCCGGCCGAACCCTACCGCTTTTTTCTGGGTTCCTTAAACAGGCTTTCAACCCTCTTGACCGAAGGAGGTGAAGGGCTTGCGCCGGACTTCCCGGGAGCGGTTAAACAAAAAGGCCTTTAAAATGGCGGTGATCTTAAACCTTTTGGACCTCTCGCCCTGGGAGCGGGTGCGGGCAATTGCCGAGCTGACCGAAAGGGAGTGGAATATTCCCTACTCCCGGAAAAAAAGCTTAAGCCGCGCCACCATCTACCGGTGGCTCAAAGAGTACCGGCAGGCTCGTGATCCAGCCGAGGCGCTTTTATCTAAACCGCGTTCCGACCGGGGAGTTTTCCGGAAGTTAACCGAACCTCAGAAAAACGCTTTGATCCGCTGGCGCTCCGCAAACCCTTACCGCACTGCCGAAGAGCTGCGGGAGGAGCTCATGGTCCACGCCGTTACCAGCGAAGGACCCGTTCCTTCTCCTTCAACCGTCGCCCGGTTCTTAAGGTCGTTTAGCCTGGACCGGAAAACGCTGCTTACCGCCAGAAGATTGGCCAAAAAGAGCCCGGTCAAGATTAGGCTGGCTTTTGAAGCGCCCTACCCCCAGCGGATCTGGCTGGCCGATACCAAAGGACCGCAACTTTGGGTGCAGGACCCCCGTAAGCCGGGAGAGTTAATGCTCGCCAAACTGATTCTTTTCGTGGATGATTATTCCCGCTTTTTCTGCGTCTACCGTTACGTCCTGGAAGAAACGGAAGAACAGATCATGCTTCTCTTTCGCCAGGCGGTGGCCAGATACGGGGCGCCGGATATCCTCTACGTAGATTGGGGCGCTCCATATGCCGGACATTCCTTGAAAAAGGCGGCCGCTTTAATCGGCTGCCGGGTGCTCCACCCACAGGTAAGGGATCCCTCTCCTCGAGGCAAGGTGGAGAGGCCGATGCGTTATCCGGAGGAAAAATTAGAAAGCGAGCTCCTTTTAAGAAAGCCGGTCACCTTGGAAGAGGCCAACGAATACCTGGCCGCCTTGATCACCCAGGATTACCACCGCCGAGTGCACTCGGTCACCGGGCAAACACCCGAGGAAAGGTTTTTCGCTTTTCCCCCGGAGTACCGCCGGTTCGTCTCCGAAAAGGCTCTGGCGCTGATCTTTTTGCCCTGCGTCACCTCCCGGGTGACCAAGACGGGGCTGATCCGGCTCAACAAGAAGCAGTACCTGGTTCCGGACGCCAGACTGTATAACAAGAAGGTGGAGGTGCGCTACGACCCGCTGGAGCAAGCTAAGGTGCACGTCTGGTTCGATGACCAGTTTTTTGGGGAGGCGCACCTTTACGCGGGGGACAGTGACTACTTAAAGCGCCAGGAGTTGCTTAAGAAAATGTTGCCGGAAATTACCGTTCCCCCGGCACAAGACGTACCCCCCTACACCTACCTGGAGCGCCGGCTGGCCGCCTACCGGCTGGAGAAGGAGTTGTCCTTAAACGACGAACTGGCCGTCGTCAAGGCCCAAAGGGAAGCGGTGAAAGCCGCCCTGATGGGCAAGGAGGCGCCGGCCACCCAGGAAACGGGCAAGGAGTTTGGTCCCGACCGGTTTGTTCACCTGTTGAGCGTATTGTTGAAAAGGCAGTTCGCCCCCCACGAACGTCTGTTAATTCATACGTGCTGGCGGCACTACGGCCCGTTTTCGGAAGAACTCGTGAGAACCACCGTGGGGCGGCTGTTGGGGGAGGGCCAGAGCGATTTGTTCGCTTACCTGGACGCTCTGCGCCTGGCCGCCCACCAAGAGCAAGGAGGTTTTTAAAATGTACGCCGTTGAAGAGCTTACCACTAATTTATTCTTAGAGCACTGGGGGTTTTCCTCCCTGCCTTTCCCCAAAGTGGTCCGTCCGGAAGAAGCGTTTTTAGCCCGCCAATTGGAAGCTGCCCTTTCCCGGCTCCAGCAGCTGCTGGCCACCCGGGAGATCGGGGTGGTGGTGGGAGAAGCCGGAACGGGCAAGTCCACCCTTGGGGATCTTTTTTTAACGAAGATCTCCGTGACCAGGTACAGGGTGATCCACCTGCCCCTGCCCCAGACCAAGACGAGGGAACTCTACCGGGCGATTGCCACCGAGTTAGGAGCCAACCCCTCCTGGTTCGGGGCCGACGCTTTTAAGGTGGTCAACCTTCTGACCCATTCCTACCTGGAGTCCACCCGGCCAAATCTTTTATTGATTGATGAAGCCCACCTGCTCCCCCCGGCCTGTTTAAATGAGCTGCGGTTATTAACCAACGCCCAGGTCAAGCACGAGCCGCTGGTTACTTTGATTCTCTTCGGCCAGCCGGCTTTGGCCTCCACCTTGAAATTACCGGCCATGATCCCGCTGGCCCAAAGGATTGGGGCGTGGGTTAACTTAACCGGCATGGACGAAGAAGAAACAATTAATTACATCGACTGGCAGCTCGAAAAGGCGGGAGGAAAAACCGGGATTTTTCCCTTGCCCACAAAAAAGGCCCTTTTCCGCCGCTCCCAGGTGATCCCCCGGTTAGTCAACAGATTAGCCTGGGAGAGCCTCAACCAGGGGTGCCTGGAAGGTGCGCAGATAATTACCGAGGAGCTTTTTGCCCAGGTGTGCAAAAACCTGGGTCCGCACCTGGCTAATTGAGGTGGTGGCTATGAATGTCTTTGGTTTTCTGCTGGGGATGAAGAGTACCCCCGAGTTAAGGTTAACCCTGCTGGTCCTGGCGAAAGCCAGGGATGACGCGTGGATAAAAATTGACGATCAAGAGATGGTCGCTTTAACCGGGCTTTCCGCAACTGATCTGGACAAAGGGACAAAAGAGATGTTGGCCCGCGGGTTCGTGCTCCGGCGCCGGACCAGGGAAGGCTTCGAATACCGGGTTCCTTTTAGCGCCCTGGGAATAGCGGAGGGCGCTCCGGATGTCATGACGGTGCTCAAACCCTATTTTACCAGGACCGGTTTTCTTGATCTGATGCCCGAGGCGGTGAGAATGGCCTGGCAGCTGGGCTATGGCCCAGAGGAAATTATCGAGGCGATCTGCAAGGTGGCCGACAAGGAGGATGCATCAGACTACACTCCTTTCAAATTAGCGGGATGAATTTCTTTCAAGCCAGGAACGTTTGTGTTTTGCTCTCGCCGGCAAATCGTCGGCTGGTACTGGAAAGAGCCATTCCCTCCCTCCTTTTTGAGCATAGGGTATGCCCTGAAGTAATCCTTGTTTCCGCCATTTCAGAACGGTGTCCGGACGGATTCCCAGTCGTTCGGCTATCTCTTCTTTGGTCAGGAACCCGGCTTCCCGAAGGCGCGTATAGCGATCCTTTAATTTATGTGTCCAACGGATAATGATGACCTTGTGCTTATCGAAGAGCTGACCAGTACCGCTGCGAAATCCCCGTTCGTTTAACAGGACGGCGATTTCCTCTTCCGAATGGTGATCCAGAAGACGATCGATTTCCTCTATCACCTGGCGGGGCGTGCGGTGGGCGTGCGGTGGGCGTCCGGCGCGTTGGGAAGCAACGGTAATCTGATGGTGCGCAAGGCCCCTCCCCGGAAACGCACATGGACAGTATACATTTCTTCCTTGATTAGAGTAACATCCTCAATCAGGAGTCGGGCCATCCGCTTGCGCTCCCGGTCGGGTGTCCGTGGATCTTGCCACAGGCGCGGAAAATCGACGGCCAGGTCACGAATCTGCTGCCGTTTTTCCGCGGTCAAAACGACAGCATTTGTTTTCATCTCCTCTTCGAAATGCCGTTTGGCCTCCTCCAAATCGCGCAACCGGTTGTTCCATTCCGCCTCCAGGGTATTGGCCACCAGACGGTTATCAGGGTCGACCTGCAGATAACGCCGCTGGGCCAAATCGGCCTCGTACTGGGCCCGCTGAACTCTATGCTGAAGCAGTCGTTTCACTTCGTCGGCCCGCTGTTGTAATTCATCATCAACGGCCAGCACAGCATCAAGCGCGAGGGGAGTAACGGATTCCACCAGGAGTTGCCCGACGGCCTCATCAATGGTCCGGCCCGGAATACGTTGACAACAAGGCTCAGCATATTCAGCGTGCCGACGAGAGCAGACATAGTCGGGAACCATCTTTTTATGGTAAGTACGGTATTGCACCGACATCCGCAGGCCGCAACGACCGCAAATAACAAGCCCTTGTAACAGGGCGGGACCTTCCCGGGGCGGGCTGCGGCGTTCGGCTCTGACGGCCCTGGCGTTGTCTCTTAGCCGGCGCTGATTCTCTTCGAATTCGTCCCAGGAAATGTAGCCCGCATGGGCCTCCGGGAGAAGGGAAATCCATTCTTCCCGGGGCAGGATCCCCTTTCGGCGTTGTCGCCGGCCGTAAAAGAAAGCTCCGGCATAGCGGGGATTTTTCAGCGTCTGAAGTGCCCGGCAGTGGGTCAACCGGCTCCAGGCAAGTTCTCCTTTGTGTGGTCCCGTGATCAAGCGGCGCGGAAAGAGGAGCCCTTGGTCGCCAAAGGCCTTGACTGTGGCGGTGGCCGCGCCGGTGCGGCGAAACGTTGCAAAAAACAAGTGGAGAGTCTCTTGCACCTGCTGATCGGGGTCAAGATGCACCTGGTTATCAGGTCCGTAGACCAGGCCCACCGGTAACGGCCCTTTCAATTCGCCCCGGCGGGCTTTGCTAAGGACGCCTCCCCGCATGCGCATTTTTAAAAAATGCAGTTCAGCCTCGCTCATGGTTCCTTTGAGGCCCAGGAGCAACCGGTCGTTGAAAGAGTTTGGGTCGTAAAGACCTTCCTCGTCCAGGATAAGGGTGTCGGTAAGCGCGCAAATCTCCAGAAGGCGGTACCAGTCTGAGGAACACCGCGCCAAACGGGACACCTCGAGTCCCAGGATAATCCCCACCAGACCCAGGCTCACGTCGGCCACAAGTCTTTGGAATCCTTCCCGTCCTGCCGCCGAAGCCCCGGATTGTCCAAGATCCTCGTCAATGACTGCCACCCGTTCCGGCGGCCAGCCCAGGGCCACGGCCCGTTCCCGCAGGGCATATTGGCGGTGCGCGCTCTCGGTATTCTCGATTACCTGACGGAGGGTGCTTTGGCGAACGTAAAGGTAGGCTCGCCGCTGAAGGTGCCGGGTCGTGACCTTTTGATTGTCCACAGTTTCTCCCTCCTCTTGGTATTTGAATACTTCCAGACAAGGGGCTGCCCGTGATGTTTTTATAGTGGTAAAAGATGCGGGCACTATCCTTGTCTATCGCTCCCTGTGGGCGGGGTTCATTCTAGTCGCGGGCGTGACTCCGCTTGCATGGCCATTTCCACCAAGACCAAAACCACTTCATTTTTCTCTGCCGACTTTCGGCGAGTGGTTCTTTCCATCTGTGCAGGAGGTGTCGAGTTCGACCAGGCGTTCATCCATCCTACCATACCCCGGCGCAGAAAGAGGGCCAGACCCCGCGGAGGGAAGGGTCCCGGCGCGCCGCCTGTTACGACTGCCCGGAGCGCCTCGTAGCGTAGCGTCCATTGATCTACTTCTGTTTTTGGCGCCCTTTTTTTACCGGGCGCCGGAGGCTCCGTTCGATGCTGCGCGGATGCACCTTGATCCCGAGCCGTTCTTGGAGTCGTCCGGCTAATTCCTTTGGCCGCAGGCCCGGCTCTTCAGCAAGCCACCCGTTGATTGCGGCCATCACTTCCTCCGTCAGTTTGTGCGGATGCCGGGGGCCGGTTTTTTTCGGAACCAGACCGGATAGTCCCTGGGCCGCCAGGTCCGCCTGGGCCTGGTAGAAGGACGGCCGGGAAAAGCCGAAATCGCTGGCGGCCTGGGACACCGAAACCCCATCCCGGTGAACACACCGGAGCATCTCGTATTTTACCTGGACCAGATCGCGGGGGTCGAAAAACTCACCTCCCAAGCGGAAGATTTCATTCTTCACAGCTCCCGGGTTGGGGTTAAGCGCGTGGCAATCACGCAAGGCTTTTTCCTTTTCGTCTGCCGGGCGCATGATGCACCTCCCAGTATGTGTTAATACAATTATGTCACTACATGTTTTGGGTGTCAAGCCTTAAAACCATTTATTTTATAACTTTCCTACTAATACTTAATTTACAGCATAGAAACAAAACCATGATTTAAGGGGGAGCGGCATAATTACCTTTACATGTGCGGCATAATTTACTTTACACCTCTGCGCCCGTCTTGGGCCAGGGCATCGATAAGCTGCCTCAACGCCAAAAGG
This sequence comes from Bacillota bacterium, assembly GCA_040753275.1. Lineage (GTDB taxonomy): Bacteria > Bacillota > Desulfotomaculia > Desulfotomaculales > Nap2-2B > JAIMBK01. Next base: position 1,345 of record JBFMEJ010000037.1, on the reverse strand, counting down.
TCTGCTGGTTTAAACAGACAACGCCCGTTGGCCAGGACTACGAAGGGATCTCCCGGCCCAACATCAGTCCAGGCCGCCGGCATAGACTGCATCCGCCCATCGGATCCAACAAAGAATACCCGGTCCTCGCCCCAATTCCTGCGTGCGGCTAGCAGTTCGAACTTTTGCCCGAACCAGGGATGAAAAGGATGGGTTACCCGGAAAACTTTGCAGAAAATATTCGTATTGTCAGTAGTTAAGAGCTTCGCGTAAGCTCAGAACGGATCCTCCGACTAGAAACAGGGTAGGGTGGTTTAGAACGGTCTACAAGGAGAAGCTGGGGGAAGCCAGGGCGGACCTGCAGGCTTTTCGAACAAGAAAACATGGGTAACTTGGAAATCTGGAGCTATCTGCCAGGAATCCTCCATGGATAACTGGCTTTTTTCTTGCCGTTCTACGTTTTAAGACGGACTGACGGACTGACTTTCTGATCCAATTTAATTTGACTCAATTAGTCCAAAAGAAAGTGACCGGGAAAAGTTTGGCTTAGACCGGATTTTAACGGAGTTAAAACCCGAGAAAACCCAGTTTGACTTAAACAATGCCTGTTTTCTCATGGCCGTCCAGCATTTACTGGAACCGCGCAGTAAACTGGCCACTTATCATCACCAGGACCGTTACGTCCAGCTGCCCCCGGTAGACTTAAACCACCTCTACCGCTCTTTAGATATTCTTTGGGAGCAAAAGGAAACCCTGGAGGAGTACCTGTTCTTCAAAAACCGCCACCTCTTCAACTTAAAAGTGGATGTGGTTTTCTACGATGTCACCACATTTCACTTTGAAAGCGTCAAGGCGGATACGCTAAAAGATTTCGGCTACAGCAAAGCCGGCAAGTTCAAGGAAGTGCAGGTGGTGTTGGGGCTGCTTATTGACTGCGAAGGCCGGCCCATCGGTTACGAGTTATTCCCCGGGAGCACCTTTGAAGGGAACACCCTGGATACAGCTCTGGAAAAATTGGAACAACGCTTTGGCATCCGCCGGGTGATCATTGTTGCCGACCGGGGCTTAAACAGCAAGTTCAACCTGAAAAGAATTGTAGAAAAAGGGTATGGTTACATCGTTGCTTCCCGGATCAAAAACATGCCCAAAAAGATCCAGGAAGAAATCTTGAACAGTACTGGATATGCCGAGTTAGATCCAGAAGAAAAAATTTGCTACAAAGTAATGGATTACACCAACCTATTTAGCCCCCTAACGAGATTGGACAGTTAGACCACAATCTGTTACAGTTAAGTAAGGGGGCATGATTTAGTTGAACAGAAAACAATACTCACCAGAGATGAAAATGCAGATCGTGAAAGAAACC